>CAKZYM010000416.1 GCA_937884685.1 uncultured Calothrix sp. | reverse complement strand
TATATAGATTTTCCTGTTTTTTTCTCTCACCCTTTTTATCTTTAGTTCTAGAGTTGTAAATCAAAATTGAAATTGATTTTCCTGGTTTAGATATATTCCGAGTAAAACCCTAGCGCTAGAGTTGTAAATCAAAATTTATTATCTGCTGTTGACTCAAAATTGCGAATTGCGAATTGCGAATTGCAAATTGCATTAACCTCTTGTCAAGGAGTAAACATCACAATTAATGTTGTATTTGCGAAACCCTTGAACGATTTGCCTTATTATGACGAGTGTACTTCCCGCTTTCACAGTTAGCCAGATGATTGGGCAAAGGACTATTAGACCGCTTGCTGTTGCCTCTTTGTACGGCATAGCATTTAAGAAAGATACATTGATTGCTGTTGACCCAAGGCTTGGTCATCTACTGCAAATTGACCCCCTTAATGACAATACAAAAATTCTGAATTCCCATCAAACTAGAGAATTCATGGATGCTACGGGTCTGGCACTGTGGGAAGATACTTTATGGTTAACGCGAGATAATAGCGTTTATTCCTGCAACTTAGATTCTTTAGGTTTAGAGCATTTTGCGACTTTACCTTATCCTGCTGATGGCGTTGCTGTGTGGGATTCTACCGTTTACGTCTGTTGTGAAAAACTCGGTAAAATTCTTGTTTTTAATCGCAATACGGGTAAAGAAATTGCTCGGTTTTATGCTCCTGGTGTGGGAGTTGAAAACTTAGCTGTTACCAAAGAAACCCTTTTAGCCTGCGATACCGTAGAGCAATCAGTTTATTTTCTTGATAGAGCTACTGGTGAAATTCAATTTAGCGTACTAACACCCTTTGAATCTCCTACGGGAATAGCATTACATACCGATTCAAATAACAAGCAAAGCCTTTACGTATCTTACTCATCCGAAGAACCCTACATCCGAGATAACCCAAACGCAGAACCAAATCACGAACTAACTTATCGCGATCGCGCTTTTATTCATCCCCTGAATTACCATTTCAATCGGGAAAAACGCACCGCTGTTTCTAACGGTTATTTGCTGGAAATGTCATACGTAGAGCAAATAGACCCTTTAGAAGAAGTATATTTAAATAATTTAGAATGGCGTATCGCTCTACCTTCAGACACCGAACGTCAAAAGCTAAAACATGTTGAACCAGTTGGTTTACCTTTTACTGAGGAAATAATCAACGGACAAAGAGTAGCTGTATTTAAATTTGATACCTTAGCTCCCGGAGAGCGTCACCTTTTAGGTTGGAAAGCAATTTTAGAAGTGCGTTCTATCAAATATCGCATCACCCCAAGAGACGTAGAGAATGCTCAAACACTATCAACAGAATTTATAAATCGTTACTTAATTGATGATGATGACTTAGCAATGGATAGCAACATTGTTCGCGAAGCAGCCATTGAAGCAGTAGGTAACGAAACCAATTTATTGCGAAAAATGTATAGCATTCGCAACTATGTTTATGACAAATTGTCCTACGGAATCAAACCTCATATAGATACGCCAGATATTGTTTTAGACCGTGGCATCGGGTCTTGTGGAGAATACGTAGGAGTATTACTAGCATTGTGTCGATTAAACGGTATAGCTTGCCGTACAGTAGGTCGCTACAAATGCCCTCCCTATGCAGAAAAACAAGGCGTTCCCCTCCAACCAGACTATAACCATGTTTGGCTAGAATTTTACATTCCCGGCTTCGGTTGGCTGCCAATGGAATCTAACCCCGATGACGTTGGAAGAGACGGGCCACATCCTACACGTTACTTTATGGGTTTAAGCTGGTTTCATGTCGAAATTGGTAAAGGCATTTCCTTTGAAACAATCAGTTCCGAAGGAAAGCGGATTGAAAAAGAAGAAGTTTCTATTGGTGAATTAGCAATCAACCATATTCGATTCACCATTCTTGAAGAATTGCAAAGCTTTTAGAGAGTAAGGGAGTAGGAAAGAATAAATACATACATAATTCTTAACTCTTACTCCCTTCCCGTTATAAGATAACCAATAATTCAATATTTATAATTAATTTTAGATTTCAAATTTTCCGCTTTTAAAGTTGAATTGATTACATTGTATTTTTTGTGTAATTAATACGGATTTGTATTTACAAAAGCTGTCACAACGTACATTTTCTTATTATAAAAAAGATATTGCTATTAGATATATTCCAACATACCGCATTCGTCAAAAAGGAGAAACAAGTCGTGAAGTCGCGAGCCATATTGTTATTAAGCAACGCGAAAATAAG
Organism: uncultured Calothrix sp.; assembly: GCA_937884685.1. Lineage (GTDB taxonomy): Bacteria > Cyanobacteriota > Cyanobacteriia > Cyanobacteriales > Nostocaceae > Rivularia. The sequence goes on along the minus strand of CAKZYM010000416.1, from coordinate 25,502 downwards.
TATCAATTAATTAGCAGCGGTAATAGTTTATTTAGTCCAAGATGTTACGAACCTGAAGTTGAATGGATAGCTGGGGATAACTTTGTTTTTGGGATTCTCCCGAGTGTTGAAATGGTTCCCAAGTCTTCCGGAGAAACACATGACTTCTTACAGCAGAAGATTACCTCTGATGTAATTATAGATATTACACTATTGGTTATCTTATAGCGGGAAGAAAGTAACTCAAATCCTTGCATAAATGCATCCGTTGTTAAAATCTAAAATCCAAAATGCAATAACTCACAACCTTTCACCTTTAGGACTTTTGATATGTGTATTAAAAAAAAAGATATTTTCTTGAGATTTCAGTATTATTGCTCACGATGATTTAGCCATTTAAGGTAAATAATGCGAAGAGGGAATATTCTTTTATAAGTATTTAATCAGAGTTTTTGGGTGCAGCCTTATCAGCAAAAAATTAATGCTGAGTGCTTAGTGTGATGTTAAAGAAAAATATTCTTGGTAGTTATATTGAAGATATAGAATTACCTTGAATATTCTCAAATAATCAGCAAAAATTATCTTTAAATATTAAATCCTTTGCTGAACTTGCTGAATTTATAGGAAACGGTAATAACAACGTGACTTTTTCTGTCAATCCCAACCTCTACAAGTATGATTCTCCAGAACAACAGATATATCAACATCTGTTTGATTTGGTGCAATTGGAACCTGCGAATGAAATAATTGAACGCTTTCGGATTTTGTTTATTGAAGGTACTAATTATCCTCAAAAAGAAATTTTATCTGCATTAGACGAAATTACAGCATCAAAAAAAGCTGAAAGAGAATTTCATTTATTTCTTAACCGCTGCTGCCATATTTTAATCAATCGTTGGTATATGCAGCCTCAAAATCATCATGCAATATATCAACTAATTACTACTATACGTAAATCTCCTTCAAGTAAAAGGATAATTACTTCAAGGAATAAATCTATCAGGTGCTTACACGAGTTAGTTAAAACATTTCTTAAAAGCGAACAATATTCTACTTTACAGCGACTTGCTCAAGCTCTAAATAAAACCCCAGATTCTGTATCAGATAATAAACATCAGTCATTAATAACTTTAATTCGACGCTACCCTTATTTGCACGAGCATTGTTTAGTTAATGAAGATGCGACTATCGAGCATCAGTGGATAGTAAAGCAAATTCAAGCACAAGCACAAAGAAAGTTTGAGATTGATTTATCTCAATATGTTACTTATCAAGTACGACTTTCTCAAATAGCTAAACATAGTTCGGTGTCGAGAAAAAATCGAATTATAAAACCCGTAAACAATCCTACGTTGTTAAGCGATACTCAAGTCAATTTTGCACTAAAAAGTTTTACGGGTAAAGTCGAAGGTCAAAGTAGCTATAAAGATTTAGCCTACAACTTTTTACATTACAGCAGTCAAGCAACTTCTTTACGTGCTTATAAGGATGATTTGTACGAATATCTCATATCTGGAATTGACTGGGAATATGGAAAACGTCAATTTCACCAGAAATTATATACTCAATTGCAAAATACTTTACCACAAGCAAATTCTCAGAAAGTCAACGACTTTTTGATAGTAAGAACTTGTACTCAGCTACTTAACTTTTTGGTAGTCGAAAGTTCTTCATCTCCGCAGCATTTTACCTTTATTGATTTAATTGCTAATCAAGGTTCAACTCGTATCATAGGGTTATTATTAAAAATCATGTTAATTTGTCGTAAATCTAAACCTTATTTAGCCAAGCGTTTTGCTATTTTATTTAATCATTATGAAACGGCAACTACTGGTAGTCTTGATTGGCTGGTAGAATCATTGGAAGAATTGAATATTGCTCTAAGTATTCATTTTGGCAACATTGATTTGTCTTATTTTAAATAGAAACTTAAATCAGGAATTGGTCTTTGGGAATAGAGAATTGGAAATTTAAAATTTAAAGTGTAGTGAACCATATATATTAATTTGCCATACAATTAGTTTATAGAATTTATTTGTTAGTTTTAGGTCGATTACAATTGGATATATAGCGTTTTTCGGTTGAGTGCAATACATTTTGATAAACATCACCCCAGTCCCTCTCCTGATTAAGAAGAAGGGTGTATTCTATCCAACTGAAAACCGCTATAAATGACTAAATAAAGGGAGAATAAGCTTTTAAATATAGTCACTTTCTTAAATATTAATCAACAAAAAATAAAGAAACCCCGTTTTCTGATTCTACTCGTTACTTGCTACTTACTACTTACTACTTACTACTCGCTACTTACTACTTACTACTTACTACTTACTACTCGCTATTCCCTACTCCCCATCTTCAGAATGTTCGCAAATCGAATTAAACGGACAAAAACGGCAGTGATAACCGGGATTGGGAGGAAAAATTTTGCTAAATATTCTTTTATTTTGACGATATTTCTGTAAATCCTTTTGATGCTTCTCAGCAATATAGCCTAAATGAAATTCAATTAATTTTAACTCACTACTGCTAACAGTAATCACATGGGATTTTTTGCCCATTTCTAAATTATAAAATGAAGCTGTAGCTTGATATTTCGGGTAAAGATAACGCGCTGCAAGTAAATAAACTAATGCTTGTCGGCGGTCAAAAGGAGATTTACCAGTTTTAAAATCTATAATATGTAATGAACTATCGGATTCGTTCAAAACGCAGTCCATTGCCGCATATAAACGAAAATGATAATCTTGACGCTCTATAAAAATTGGCTTGGGAAAACCTTCATCCCCACGGGTCAGTAACATGATACGCTTATTCAAAAGTAAAGGCGCATCTTGATATTTTTTCAGAATTTGTCGGACTCGCTGCTGAATTTCATCGGCTAAGTTTCCTAACTTCAAAAGCCGCGCAACTTTTTCTACACCATCAACAGAATTGAGAAGATTTCTATTGTGGTGAAATTCATAAACACCTTTTTGAGCTAACAATCCGATACGCTGTGATGGCGTAACTTTCGCCTTTAATAAAGCCTTGACTTTTGGTTCATCTTGTCGTGCTTTAATAAATCCCCGTTTCATTTGACAGTGCCAACGTTGTTGTCCCGAAGCCGGGGCAATTAATGACCAAAGGTTATAGCTGGCGAAAAGTCTTACAGGGCTTGACATTGCGATTGCAGCAGTGATAAATATGCAAGGTTAGGTATTAACTACAGGCAAAAAATGGACGTTTTCGTGTGACTTTGAGATAAAATTCTCACTTATTGTCCAAATTTGAACTATATTAAACTCTCTTACACCCTGCTTAGTTCAAGTAAAATTTATAGGTACAGCAAAAGGTAAAGCACTTGGAATTTATATTTTAACTCCTTAAATGATGAGTGTGGATTTGCGGTATAAATTTTTGTTTGTTAAAACACCAAATCTTTAATTTAATTGTCTTTGACCTATAATGACTTAGTTTTTTGTAACTCTAAATAAAAAGCTATAAAAATTTAGATTATGAATAAAAGGTTTATAACTCTCTGGGTCTTGGTTTGAGAAGGTGTTAGGTAGTTTTAGCTAATCTGAATTCTGCTGTACTATAGACAGAATAAAATTAAAGCATCTTTTATTGGATAAATTAGAGAAAGAATATCTCCTGTATCCAGAATTGCTTTTCAGTCTTTTTTATGAAAACAACTGTAAATCTAGTTTTATCAATAATTATGGCTTTATGGATAATGGCTATTGCTATTATCTCCGTTCAAAATGCCACCGCAGTATCGTTAAGATTTCTTACATTTGAATCAATTCAGATTCCAGTTGGGTTATTGCTAGCTTTTTTTGTTGGGATAGGGATAATTGCTACGAGTTTAATTCAACCTTTGCTGAGTAAATCTAATAAAAAGCAAACTGCTTCTCGACGATATGAAGATGATAACGAATTCTTTGTTGATGAAGAGTTTTGAAGAAAGTTAGGAGCTAAACAATTTTGGATTTTAGATTAGAGTTAAGAGAGCGGAGGTAGCCGAGGAAGCGGAGGAAGCTGAGGAAGAAAAAAATATTTGCTTCCCCTGCCTCCTCTGCTACCTCTGCCTCCCCTGCTCTAAAGATTGTCTCCTCATCTCCTCATTTCGCTTCCATCCAATTATCACCAGCTTTTGCTTCCACCAATAAAGGAACGCTTAACTCTATAGCATTTTCCATAACTGATTTAATCTTGATTTGCAATTCTTCCAATTCTTGAGGAGGAACTTCAAAAATTAATTCATCGTGAACCTGTAATAACAATCTTGCTTGATAATCTTGCAAAAGTTCGTGTATTTTTATCGAAGCAATTTTGATAATGTCAGCGCTAGAACCTTGAATTGGAGCGTTAGCAGCAGCACGTAATAATCCCGCATCGTAAGCTCCTATATTCTTTAATTGACTCAATTCAATTTCTTCTGGTGCAACATTTTTGAGGTTCTGTAAATTTCTGCTGGTAAAATCAACGTAGCGTCTGCGTCCCAAAATTGTTTCTACATAACCTTGAGAAATCGCTTGTTTTTTCACGCTTTCTAAGAATTCAAAAACTTTAGGATAGCGAGTATAAAACCTTTTAATAAATTCATTCGCAAGATTTTTATCTATACCGGTTGAACGGGAAAATCTCAACGAACCCATTCCATAAATTACACCAAAGTTAATAGTCTTTGCAACTCGTCTTTCATCTGGGTCGATATCATCTTTTTCGTATACCAATTTTGCAGTAACGGTATGAATATCTTCATTATTATTGTAAGCTTCTACCAAAACTGGTTCTTGACTTAAGTGAGCTAGAATTCGTAATTCAATTTGAGAATAATCCGCAGCTACTATTAACCAATCTTTTTCTGGGATAAAAGCTTTACGAATTTGACGGCTAAAAGCTGTACGAATCGGAATATTTTGTAAGTTTGGATTAGAAGAAGATAGTCTTCCGGTTGATGTTGCTGTTTGATTAAAATCTGTATGTACCCGTTTCGTATCTTCCCGGACTAGAGCTGGAAGTGCATCAACATAGGTCGATTTTAATTTAGATAAAGTCCGATATTCAATAATGCTATCAATAATTCCCGTTTCATCTACATCTCGTAGCTTTTCCAAAGTTGCTGCATCTGTAGAATATCCAGTTTTGATTTTACGAGAATATTTAGTACTTAAACCCAAATTCTCAAATAAAATTTGACTCAACTGTTTGGGAGAACCTAAATTAAATTTTTCTCCAGCTATTTCATGAACCTGTATTTCTAACTTATTTAAATCAGTCTCCAACTGCTGCGAAAGTTCTTTTAAATAATCTGTATCAATGCGGATTCCTTGAAATTCCATATCCGCTAAAACTTTTTCCAAAGGTTGCTCAACTTCTGAAAAAAGCTTTGATAAATCAGAAAATTTATTCAATTCTTCCCGCAGTTTTGCAACTAATCCAAAAGTGGTATAAGCATCCATACCGCAGTAATCCGCGACTTCAGAAATGCTAACATCCGCGATAGTTTGACCCTTTGGAACCAACTCAACATAACTTTTAGCCATCAAATTCAAATACTTTTGAGAAAGTTCGCTCAAACCATGACTGCTATCAGGATTGAGAACGTAACTTGCTAACATCGGGTCAAATATTACCCCTGCGATATTAATTCCCTGACATCTGAAAACCGCACGGTCAAATTTAGTATTTTGAAAAGCTTTGGGATAATTTGTACTTTCTAAAATTGGACGTAGCGCTTCCAAAGCAATATCTTTATCAAGATTATTACCTTTTTTATGTCCCAAAGGAATATAAGCAACTTCCTTAGATTCAGTTCCCCAACAACAACCAATTCCAACTAAATCAGCATCTCTGGGTTCTAAATCGGTAGTTTCAGTATCCCAAGCAACGGGAGTTTCTGAACTTGTAAATTTTTGCAGTATTTCAACTAATTCTTTCAGCTTTGCTTCTGTATCGATAATTAACGGTTCTATTGGTGAAGCATTTTGCTTTTGGAATTCTTCTGTATCATCAGCACTCCAAAACCATAAATCATCGTCTCCAACTTCAGCAGTTTCAGCTTCAGTTTCGATTATTTCCTCAACATTTCCGCCAAACTTTTCCTGAAGCTGATTAATTTTTTTCAGAAAAGAACTAAATTCTAATTTCTCTAAAATAGGTTTGAGTTCGTTATTTTCAAAACCTTTTAATTTACACTCTTCTAAATCAACTTCTAACGGAACATCTTCAACAATTTTCGCTAAAAACTTCGATTTCTCCGCATCTTCCTTACCAGTTTCTAGCTTCTTCCGAGCAGCACCTTTTATCTCATCCAAAGATTGATAAACTTTTTCCAGAGAACCATAAGTATCCAGCAACTGTACCGCTGTTTTCTCTCCGATTCCCTTAACACCAGGAATATTATCCGATTTATCACCACAAAGCGCTTTAAAATCAACAACTTGAGTTGGTAAAACCCCTAACTTTTGCTTAACTTCTTCCGAATGAAATTCTGTTAAACCTTTACTTGAACGCTGTAGAGTTTCCTTGTTCAAATATAGGACGCTAATGTTCTTATCCTTATCAACCAACTGAAATAAATCTCTGTCCCCGGTCACGATTTTAACTTGATATCCGGCCTGAGATGCTTTTTGTGCCAAAGTTCCTAAAACATCATCTGCTTCATAACCAGCAGCAGTTAATATTGGTAAATTTAATCCCGTGAGTAATTCGTGGAGATTTTCTAAATCGGGAATAAAATCTTCTGGAGTTCCCGGACGGTCAGCTTTATAAGTATCATCAGCTTGATGACGGAAAGTGGGTAAACCCAAATCAAAAGCAACCGCTATCGCTTCAGGTTGCTGCTTTTCCATCACTTCGAGCAAAGCTTTAATAAAGCCAAAACAGACGCTGGTGGGTATACCAGTTTTGGTACGAAGTCCACCATCTCGTCCTTTAGCGAAAGCGAAGTAAGAACGAAATGCAAGAGAATGTCCGTCAACTAAGACGAATATGGGATTTTGGGAAGAACTTTTATCGGAAGTCATTCAATTTTGGATTTTGGATTTTGCGGAAAGTTTGGGGTGTCGGTTTCCGTCCCCAAAACTTTTCAAGACGGATTTTGGATTGAAACTGTGTGATTAAAGCGTGAAATTGGGGACATCTACTTATTTTAAACAGTTGGTTCCCTTTTGGAACATTTGTTTTAGTCGATAAGTAAAATTCTAGGTTTATGAGCTTCAGACACCGTACCAGCAATTTACAGAAAACTAAAAATTAAAATTTTTAAAGGAATAATAATTCAAATAAATTACAGTACTTTGCAGCTAAATGAGGTACAAAGCTATATTCTCAAACTTTTGTGGGATGGGCATCCCTCCCTGCCCGTCCGAATGTACTTCACCAAAACTAAATATGCTGTATTTCCCAATCTGGTGAAGCACGTTCGTTTTGAGTTTGATAAATACTATAAATCGGACTTACTTACGTAACGCTCAAATATGATTTTTTTATCAAGCGTTTGTGAAAAATCTAATTTATTAGCTCAATGCTGCATATAACCAAAGTTTCTTTATCAATATCAATAGCATCTTTATCAAACTTAAAAATACTTTTTGTAATTATGAGTTACTAAAGTATTTTGCTAAAAATATATTTTTAATATGAATTGATTCAACTTAAAACTAGCTTAAACATCAACTCGTTTTAGCATTCCTAAACTTTAAATATTAATCGGGATGTTTGCGGATGTGAATTATAGGGCTAATACAACAGAATAAAAACATGAAGCGCAAGACAGATTGCTTCAAATAAAGAGAAGTTTTAAAGAGAAGGGTAATCAAATGAAATTTAGTAAAGTAATTACTTCTATCGGTTTAGCAGTTAGTTCAGTTTTATTTGTTTCTAACTCCGCTCAAGCGGCAAGTTTCACAAGTAATGTTACTCAAAATAGTGGAACAAAAGGCGATGTATTCTTAGATTCTATTACACAAAATGGCACGACATTTAGTAACTTTTCCTATGTTAATGGAGCTAACATTGAATACAATGATGATTACACAGGTGGAAATAGTGGCGCTATAAGTACAGACCATGGTGATAAGGTTAACATGGGCGGTATATCAAGGATTGAAGGTCTTAACGAAAATTCCCTTGCTCACGAGCAAAATGTTGTAGACTATTTGGGAAACAACAATTTGAACAAAATTATTGATACTGAAGATAAAGGAACATTTACGCTCGACTTATTTTTCGATAGTCTTATTCAAGAAGATAATAAAGGATTAGATAGCCTATTCTTCTTTGAAAGAGGAATGAACAGTAACATGTTAATTCAAGCTCTCGACGTAGACGGAAATCTTACTGGTAATCAATTGTTATTAAGAGGTACAAAAGGGGCAGCTCAAAAGACTATTAGTGAATCATATGATTCTGAAATTAGTCAACAAAACGCTGGTTATAAAATAAATACAAAAGAAATCGGTGGCAATCAAGAAGTTGGTTCTTGGGGAGTTAGTCTAGCCGATTTGGATGTTGATAGTTTAGCTGGTGTTCAAATCTATGCAGCTGGAAAATCATATAACGGTCCTGACTTCACAGTAGTTGCAAGAAGTTCCTCCAATCGAGATTTTGCACAAGCTGCAAAAGTACCAGAACCCGGAACCATAATTGGTTTAGGTTCAGTCGCAGCACTTGCTTTTATGCGTCGTCGTAAATCTAAATAAAGCTTTATCAAATTGTTCAAAAATCAAAGCACTAAGACTTTGAATTAAACAAACCCGGTTTTGCAAAAAACCGGGTTTCTATCTTCTGTTAATCTCTAACTGTGACTTAAATATATTCATGGAAATCTAAGAGCATGGGAAATACATCTACCCAAGATATTAAACTACTCGTTTTAGATATCGATGGCACCATCGCAGGAGTTTCTAACAGAATCAGCAATCGGGTCATAGAAGCAGTTCGAGCGGTTCAAGCAAAAGGAATTCAAGTTGCGATCGCAACTGGTAGGATGTACTGTTCAGCTTTAAAATACCACGCTCAAATTGGCTCGAATCTTCCGTTAATAACTTATCAAGGAGCTTGGATTCAAGACCCAGTTTCCCAAAAAATTCACCAGCATTTATCTGTCAATAAAGAAATAGCATTAAAACTATTAGATTATTTTGAGCGACCAGAACTACGTCAGCTTTTATCAGTTCACTTCTATATAAATGACCAGCTTTACGTCCGAGAACTAACTGAAGAAACAAAAATCTACGGACAACGTTCCGGTATCACACCAATTCCTGTAGGTGACTTACGCTCTTGTTTAAATAACGAACCCACCAAAATTCTTGCTCTATGTGAAGACACAAAAGTTATTGATAAATTACTAGATGATTTGCGTTTGCAATATACACCAGCACAACTTTATTTAACTAAATCTGTAGCCACTTTTTTTGAAGCTACTAACCCGCTAGTAAACAAAGGGGCTGCGGTACGATATATGGCTGAAGAATTATTAGGCTTGCAAAGAAATAACGTAATGACCGTTGGCGATAACTTTAACGATGTAGAAATGTTAGAGTATGCTGGTATCGGTGTAGCAATGGGTAGCGCACCAGCTAAAGTTAAAGCTATAGCTAACTGGGTAGCTCCTGATGTAGAGCAAGATGGAGCAGCCGCAGCGATTGAAAAATTCTTGTTATAATCGAGCTAATTTTGAATTTAAATAACTTGAATTCAAATACTATCTGAGCGAACAACATTACTCGCAATAATCGAAGTCAGAATCTCAAAATCCTAGTTCCCAGCTTCAACTTAGGAACCATATCAAACTTTGAGAAGCTAAAAAATAGTACAAAATCAGAAAGGGCACCGACGACTGGCCGTGTTTCGTCTCGGTGCCCTTACTGGTTCGCTCCTCACACAAGAGATAATATATCTTAAGTCATTTGATTGGTCAACCTATTTCACAAAACTTTGTATTTTTTTCATTTTTCATTAATGAGGAAGTAAAAGAATAATTTTTAACTTCTAACTCCTAACTCATAATTCCAAACAAGCAGGTATACCCAATTTCTCTTCCAGCAAAAACCTTAATACCGACTGAGTAGCTGCAATTAAGCCTATTCTAGCTCTAACATTTTCTGGTGCAATCGCTGATAAATCGTCATGAATCCGACAAGTAGACCAAAAATCTTCAAATGCAGCAGCTAATCGCAGTGCTGCTCCTTCCCATTTTAGCGGGCGAGGAATTATTGGCTCTAGTTCATCGACAATTCTAACTAAACTAGCGATTAAGCGACGTTCGGCTTGATGATTTAAACGAAGTTGACCATCATTATTAAGCCAAGGTATAGACTCACAAGAATTTTTCTTGAGGTAATCATTAAAGTCAATTAATTTTTCCTGTTGAGCAAGTCTTAACAAAGAACAACAGCGTGCATGAACGTATTGAATTGAGAATACATTATCTTGTAAAGCAGTTCCTAAATCCAAGTTGCTAACTTCTGCTCTTTCTATACTTCTATCCTTATCAATAAAGTGTTGCAGCCAAAGCGCTAAAAACAGGTCAGTGACTTGTATTTGAATCAAACCTTTCGGTAGAACTTCTACCATTAAATAAGCATCAAAACTAGCTGACAAGTCAGCAGCAATTGAATTTGCTATCGAAAAAGGCTGCGAATTATGAGATTTTGAGAGCTGTAAGGCTACACCTGAAACATAAGAAATTCTAATATCACTTTTGCCCTTAGATAGAGGAATATCTTTTTTTTCTATAGAATTATTTGTTTTCCTCAGAGCATAAATACTCACTTCTTCAGTCAATTGACCGTGTATTAGCTGGATTATTGCTGTGTATTTACTTACTAGTAACTTTTTATGCACATAATATACTGATGACAACACTGTAAACTCAGAAACATTGATTTTCTGTCATCTGTCCTTAGGCGTATCTTTATATTCGGTCAAAGAATATTAGAATTGCATAAAATTTAGTGAATTCTGGGTAAATTTTACTACAAACATTGTACAGTAAGAAGTATAACAAAAGAGTAGAAGCTCAACTTTCTACCTTTTGAATAGCTGGCCAGGCGATTTAAAGCCTAAGATGGCCTTTCGCAAAGACACTCCTTGCACCTTTTTATGTCGTCTTTGTCTTCAGCCGAACGCTCTTTGTTACCTATGCAATCTCCATCCTCTTTTTCTGAGGCATCACGTCCATTTTTAACTTGGCAACGAATTCTTGATTGGGCACAAGAACACTATCGCTGCCGCACCTTTAGCAAAGATGAGCGAATTCCAGCTAGACCTGGATTGCTGTATTTGGTGCAAAGGGGTGCGATTCGCATGGTGGGAACCGCTCAAGTGAGTGCCACTGCTTCTCAATTAACATCTCGCCGAATTAACAGAACTCCTGAAGAAGCATTCTTGGGTTTTGTTGGTGCCGGACAGCCATTTGAAATTGTTGCTCAATCACCTTTCACATTGCAGTCATATGCCCATGTGGACCAAACAGCAGTGTTGTGGATGTACTGGCATGATTTAGATAATTGGCCTCATTTTCGCCGCGAAGTTATGGATGCCTTTAGGTACCAACATCAGCGTAAATTGCTGTGGTTGAGTGCCTTGGGACAGCGACGCACCATCGACCGACTCTTAGGATTCCTCACATTATTAATTGAGGAATACGGAGAACCGGCGATGAGCGAAAATGACACCGAAGTAATTCATGGTTATTGTCTGCCGTTCCCCCTCACTCATGCACAAATTGGCAGTGCAATTGGCTCGACTCGCGTAACCGTAACTCGCCTCATGGGTAAGTTGCGCCAGCGCGGTCTAATCCTTACTCAAGGGGATAACTTAATCTGTCTGCCAGCAGAATCAATTAGTAAAGCCAGCTAAACTTTTCCGGCTTCTCAGCAGCTTTGGGTCAGCGAATTCTTACGAACCCAGTTTGTGAAATTAATTCCTGTCCTTGCTGAGTCCGTAAAAAGTTAGCATAAGCAACACCTGCTTGTTGTTCGGTCTGCCCGTTTTGTTTGACCACCACAAACAAATTTCGGGTAATCGGGTAACTACCAGATTGGAAAGCCTCAATGTTCAATTTGTTGCGTGACCGTGGACATTCAGAAGGGAGGACGAATGGTTCCTGGTAGGGTGCAACGTATTTCCCTTGCGTTCGCCCCAACGGCAAGGGTTTGATTGAACATTGAGGAACAACTTCTGGGGCAGAAGCATAGTAGATACCTCCAGGACTGCTGGCTACTTTTCGTAGTGCTTGAGTGGTTGTGGAGACAAATTCTACAGTTGGGGCTATGGGTTGACCGCGTAACACGTCTTGAACGAATAGTTTTACCGTACCGCCATCACTTACACGGCGAGAATAGGCTTTAATTGGTATATTGGCACCGCCCAACTGATTCCAATTGGTTATTTTGCCTGTATAAATTGACCTTAACTGGTCTATGGTTATTCCCGGAACATTTATATTAGGGTTAACAGCTATTGCTAATCCATCAATAGCTACAGCAACTTGTTGGAGAGTAAACCCACGTTCTTTGGCACGGTTTAACTCTGTAACTAGTAACGGTCTTGAAGACTGAGCAAAAGCTAATCTGCCATCGATTAGCATTTGAATTCCATAACTGGAGCCGGCGGTATTATTCACAGGTTGTACGTAACGCAAGCGAAAATCGTTTTTCTCTTCTTGGATTTTTTTGTCTATAGATTCTCTTATTGGTGCCCAGGAGGTACTACCTCCATAGTTAAATAATCCACTCGGAACATTTTCTACAGAAGTGAAAGTACTACCATTTGTTCCTGATGATGAAATTGGAGGAACTACAGATGTATTTGAATTATCTGAATCCGATTTATTTTGTTGAGAATTACTAAGACTAAGATTAAAATTACCGTTTCTATTAAACCACCACCATCCACCGGCTATAAGAAAGATAGTAATTAGTAAAGATAAAATCAGAATTGGGGTTTCATTTTTCTGTGACATATGAGCAATAGTTTTTTAATATAATATGTCCTTTTTTTTTGTTAATTTTCCGTCTTTTTTATCGCTAGGATACTAATTGAACCTGAGTTCAGGATAAGCTGAAATCCTCATTGTGTGGTTGGTTGAAAATAGTATTTATAAACCTAATTACGTTGTTTGAGCCATAAATCAGCCGCCAAAAGTAGAATTAATTCCTTAACCCGAACTGACGTTAATTGAATAGTTTTGAAAGAGCAATAGCCAATAGCAATAAGAATCAACATTAATCAATGATATTCGCTTCAGAAGGATTTTAGGTTTTTGAATTATATTTTTAACATTGCTCGGTATTAAAGAAATTTACTTTTGGCAATTCTCAAACCTGTGAGAATAAGTAGCCAATAGTGAATCGACAAAGTATGATTCTACTATTAGCTGATTGCAATGGAAAATTACCTTATTCTAACGAATCCTGCTTTAGAAATTAATTTTTGACCTTCATCTGTAAGTAATAAGTTGGCATAAGCCATACCTGCTTGTTCGTCAACTTGACCGTTTTTCTTGACTACCAAAAACAAGCGTCTAGTCATAGGATATTCGTCACTTCTAAAAGCATCCACATTTAACTGATTGCGCTTTTGCGGACATTCACTTGATGGAACGTATGGTTCTTTATAGGGTGAAACTAATTTTGACTGCGTTCTTCCTATTGCCAAAGGTTTAATACCACACTGTCCAACAACTTCGGGTGCTGAAGCATAATAAATACCACCAAGGTTTTGATTTACTTTTCTCAATCCCTCAGTTGTAGTAGAAATTTTTTCAACATTTTGGCCGAACTCTTCTTGTTCCAAAATGTTATTGACGAAAAATTCAACAGTACCTCCTTCACTGATTTTAGAATAGGGTACGATAGCTTGATTTTTCCCACCAACTTGTTGCCAATTAGTAATTTTACCAGTATAAATGTCTTTTAATTGAGTTAAAGTAAGCCCCGGTATATTTAAATCTGGGTTAACAGCAACAGCAATACCATCAATAGCAACTGGAATTTCTTCAAGTTTAAAACCTCGCTGTTGTGCCTGCTGGTATTCTTTATCTTTCACTGGTCGTGAAGATTGAGAAAAAGCCAATTGATTTTTTAACAGCATTTTGATTCCAGTACCAGAACCAGGAGTACCTGTAGTTGGATTTGTATAGCGGAGTTGAAATTTAGGTAAAGCAGTTTCTATGACAGAATCAGCTTCTTTGCGAATAGGTGCCCATGTAGTACTACCTCCATAACTAAATAATCCAGAAGGAACTTTTTTGACTGACTTAAAAGTTTTTTCGGCAGATTTTTGATTACTCTGAGATTGATTATTGGCAAAGGAACTCAAATTTATATCATAGCTTTGAGCCAACCACCAATATACTCCACCTACTAAACCGAGAGTAATTAGCAAGGCTATAACTAAAATCGGTGTCTCGTTTTTTTGCGCCATAGATGTAGTATTTGAAAATAATAGAGGATAGTAATTTAACTTTGTCGCAACTGTTTATTACAGAGTTAAATAAAATTAGTAATAGATGCCCTAATAGATGTCCAAATCAATCAATTTTGTGAAATAGTCTACAGAATTAATGTTTCTAACGCTTGAGTATATTGCCTCAAAAAATAACCGGTTTTCTGTTGAGTGCAATACATTTGAAAATAAGAATATACTGCATTCGAGCTATAACTCCTATATTTAGCTTTTCCTGATTCTAATTAAGTCTTTATTGAAATAATTGCAATTCTTCGACTGAAAAATTTTAGAAAGCTACAATATTTAAGTTAGATGCAATATATCTTGATAAAACACCGCTATTCAAGGACATACTTTGCAACTAAGTAAATTTAAAACGTTTTTAATCTGTTAGCTTGAGTACATTAATTTATCGTCATCACAATAAATAATTATAAAATATTTAATAAAAGTTAATTTTTAAAAAATATCTAATTAATATATAGGTATAATTAACTCTCTCAAGTTAATTAAAAGTTAAGAAGGATTTAAGGGTAGTTAAATAATTGAAGATAATGCTTTATAGATAAGGCGAAATAGCGATGTGAGGGCAACAGCAGTTAAGCTTCCTGACGCAGATAAAATCATTATTTCTTGAATGGTAAGTTCACCCCGTAAAAAGTTAAGGAAAAACATAACTAATAAAGAAATAACAGGGATGATTACTAAATCCCACTTTTCAATCCATCGTCTGGTTTGAGCAAAAATTAGTATTCCCAAAACTACAGCACAAACAAAAAAAGTAATAGGAAGTGATTTAGATAAGCTCAAAAAAGCTATAGAAATTAAAGCACCCTCAAACCCACTAAAAGCTGAACCAGCTAATAATTCCAATGTAGAAAATGCCCTTACTGCTGAGCTAGTAGTTGTTGATGGTTTTGGAAGCGGTGGAGGTGCTGGTTGCGATATTGCTTGAGGCTGATAATTACTAATAGAAGTATCGGGTATGGATTCCGCCGACTCGTCAAGTGCAATTAAAACCTCTTCGGCCGATTGAAAACGTTGATTCGGCGCACTGCGGAGCATTTTATCTAGGATTTCGGCAATATAAGGACTAATATCTACTTTGTCTCGCCATTTTATCTGGTTGCTGTAAGCATCGAATAGTTTATTTATATCCTTTTGTCCGGTTAACAACAAAATAATAGTTACAGCTAGAGCATATAAATCGGTGGAAGGAAATACTTGTCCTCCAGACATTTGTTCTGGTGGTGCAAATCCCAAAGAATATATTCCTGTTGAAGAATTACCAGCCCCACTGGGGCTGTTTGTCACTTGCTTGACTGCGCCAAAATCTAGCAAGAAAAGCTTACCGTTAACATGGCGCATTATGTTAGAAGGTTTAATATCTCGATGGATGATATTTTTATCGTGGACAAATTGCAATACTGGCAGAATTGAACGCATTACGAATAATATTTCGGACTCGGAGAATTCCCCTCTACGAACTAATTCTTCTTCTAGGTTTTCTCCATCAATATATTCCTGTACCAAATAGAAAAATTGCTCTTGCTGCTGTGATTGCAAGCCAGCAGCCATAACAGGGAAAAAAGCAAATAAGTTAGGAATCTGGTCGTGTTGCGAGCCAATCTCCTCCAAAACTACTGCTTCTCTTTCAAATAAATCTTGCGCTAGTTTTCTTTGAGTTGGACTCAAATTTGTTGCTGGCAAAAATTGCTTTACTACGCATTCACGCATACCCGGAGTATAGCGGTCCCGCGATAAAAATGCTGCTCCGAAACCTCCTCTTCCAAGCAGCTTTATAGGTAAATAACGTCCGGCTAAAATTAAAGGCATCCCACAAGCACTACAGTATTTTTGCTGTGCGCTTCTCAGGGTTGCATTATCGTCTAAATCTACAAAATGGTTCTGCGGACGGGGACACTGGGGACGAGTACAGTAAATTTCCATTTTTGTTCACAAGTCACGAGCAATTTGCCTGAAATTGCGAACGGTAAAGTCCGGCTTTAAGTAGTCCGACAGAAATATTTACACATCCTGCCTCGACTTAACAAGGGTTAATAGTCAAGCAGGCATATACGTATACTTATTTTTGTCTTACTAATAAAATCGGTACCATATTCGCAGTTACTACTATGACAAAACACTTTTAACATCACTTTAACTTTCTTTAAAGTTGGATGCTTGTACTTCTAACCCATTTACTGATAGGGAAGAATGTGACGATTTCAACATATCTATATGCCATCCAGGTGCAGCAAACTGAGGCAATATTTCTCGGCTGAACGCTTCAGCTGCTTTGGATCTGTAGCGGTTGGGATTGAAAATCAACCACAGCGTCCGCTTAACGACCACGCTATTAATCGGAGTAAAGTGAAGCATCCCCATCTGTAGCTCTTTGGCAATAGCGCTAGTTGAAACAAAAGCAGCCCCTAAAGAAGATTGTACGGCGTTTTTAATTGCTTCAATAGAATTTAGTTCCATTTCAATTCTTAAACGTCGCGTATCGATATCGTGACGTGTTAGTACTTGGTCTATTACCTTGCGGATAGTAGATTGCGAATCTAAAGCAATAAATTGCAATTTATATAGGTCTTCTTTTTGGATACTTTCGAGTTTGGTGAAGGGATGGGATGCGGGTAAAATTAATGCCAATTCATCTTCGGCATAAGGAATCTTTTCTAATGAATCCGTTAATTCTCCGGGAATCTCACCACCGATAATTGCCAAATCCACTTGTCCGTTAACTACGCTCCAGGCTGTACGACGAGTGGAATGAACGTGTAACTGCACGGCCACATCTGGGTATTTCTGTCGGAACATGCCAATCATTCGGGGTAAAAGATAAGTCCCCGTAGTTTGAGAAGCACCAACAATTAAAGTACCCCCTTGAAGATTTTGTAAATCCTCGATAGCGCGACAAGTTTCTTGGCACAAACCAAGGATTTTTTCCCCATAGCTCAAAAGTAAGTGCCCAGCTTCAGTTAACTGTGCCCGACGACCTCCACGGTCAAACAAAGGCACATCCAACTGTCTTTCTAAGTTTTGCACTTGCAAACTTACCGCTGGCTGGGAGACATAGAGGCTGTCAGCAGCACGCTTAAAACTCCCTTCTGCGGCAATTGCTTTGAGTATTCGTAACTGATCTAAAGTAAAAGGAAGGTCAGACATAAGGCTCAACCCACGAATTTTTGCATGAGTAATATTGGTAACATTCGGACTTTCTAATCGTTATTTTGGCAAGGCATGGATAATAACAATGTGTATTAAACGGCGAGCGGTATTACCGACGTTCTCTTAAAAATGGAGCCAGCTTTTTTACAAGCTGCATTGTTTTAACTGATGACCCAACCACTGGACGGGTCTTCAACACTTATGTGGGAACCTTGCTCCATTTTTTATAGAGGAATTGCGACCCGAAAAAGACAGGTTTCTCAACATCTTGACCAAAATCCCCTTAAGAATAATGTTTGTGGTATTGGTTGTAGTAGATTTAATTGTCTTTAAATTGCTTTATCTATGTATACTTTTGTGCCGAGTTGGTTTACCTCCACTCATTGTGTCATGCTGGGGCTGTTATTGACTTTTGCAATTGCTCACAGTGGAGGAGCAGCCCTGCGGGAAAAAGCGGAAAAGCTCATTGGAGCAAGGCTTTATCGAATTTTATTTGCACTTATCAGCTTGGTATTAGCTGTAATATTAATTGTTTACTTTTTTAACCATCGTTATGACGGTTTGCAACTGTGGCAGGTACAAAATGTGCCCGGAATACAGATTTTAGTCTGGGTATTATCGGCAATTTCTTTTGTATTTTTGTATCCTTCTACATTTAATCTACTGGAAGTTGCTGCTATCTCCAAGCCAGAAGTTCATATGTATGAAACTGGAATTATTCGTATTACCCGTCATCCACAAATGGTAGGACAAATAATTTGGTGTGTTGCTCATACTTTGTGGATAGGTACTACTTTTACATTAATTACCTCTATCGGCTTAATAGCGCACCATTTATTTGCTGTATGGCATGGCGATCGCCGTTTACATTCCCGTTATGGTGAAGCTTTTGAAAAAGTCAAACAACGCACTAGCATTATTCCTTTTGCCGCAATTTTTGATGGTCGTCAATCTATCAAAGGTAAGGAATTTTTACGCCCTGCTTATTTTGGAGTTGCTGGCTTTGTGCTTTTGTTTTGGTGGTCTCACCCCTTTTTAATGAATTTAACTAGTAAGGTAGAATGGTAAACTAGCTTGGACTTGAACACCTACAGCAACGAAGGTTGGAGCGCGAAGATATTGAATCAAGACTCATAAACTTCTTGCAATTCAATGTAGGATAAATTCAAACGACCATGAAAGAAGAGTTAAAATTTCTCTGGGTAATAGGTTTTAAAACCTGATTAAATTAAAGTGCTTTGTTGTATTTGCCATACTCTGCCATACTCTGCTACTGAGATTACCCTCCGCGCTTCCAGTTCGGATTATGGGCTTAGAATTTCCGTAAAACGATGGGTTTAAAACAAGCGCTCCTCATGGAGTATTGCGAATTTAGAAGTAATGGTGACCTGCCCCTTAAATGTCAGATTCTATTTTAGGGTGTTTTTTTGGGAAAGTAGAGATTTAATAGTACATAGCTGGTCGTAAAGGCAGACCTGTTTGGTTTTGAGGAGGTTATATTATATGACGGCAGCTTTAATCAAAAGTCGAAAATTTAAGCAGGAGGTTATTTGTCATAGATACATAACAAAATTGTTGTGTCAAAAAGTAGATAATAATGATGAGTTTAGGGCATAGGAGTATAAAAAACTAGTATATTCCCTATGTATAATTACATATGCAATTGCAGAGGGGTGATAATGAAGTGAGTAATTTTAAGTTAAACAAACTCGCTTTAGCTTGTTAAGATAAATTTCCTACTAGTTGGAGACTGTGCATATTAAATTCTTACGTTTAAAATGAAAACCATTAAGTTCAAGAGGCATCATGGTGTTGTCGGTTAATGAACGGACATTTACAAAAGAAGTTTTAGAATCTGAAGTTCCAGTTTTAGTTAATTTTGAAGCACCTTGGTGCGGCTTATGCCGCATCATAAAACCTTTATTATTGCAATTTAAATCTCAGTGTGGCGAAGAAATTAAATTAGTTGGAGTTAATGCGGATAATAATTTTAAGCTGTCTACCGCTTACAGGTTAACAACTCTTCCGACTTTGTTATTGATTGAAAACGGCATAGTGCGTCATCGTTTGGAAGGTTTTAGCGGTAGAGAAGATTTATTTGCTGCTTTGGCTGAAATGAAGTGCTGTTACACGAACTTACCCAAAAGTTATGTGGGTAGGGTTAGCTTGAGTGCGGAATCACAGCTTACTCGCACGGGAGTGTAATTTGCTTGTAACTTGTAGTATTAGCCAGTTGCAATGCCCAAAATTTAGCATCTAAATCAAGACAGCGAAGATTTTCAACCATTTTGGACGGAAAATGTTTTCATTTATTGATTTCATTGTTTAAGAAAAGTCAAAAACTTTCTTATAAACTGCGTTACAAATGGCTATACATGTTTGGGGGTAATCTACAGAGTAAGATTAGCCTCAAGTTTTTACACAGTAAAAATTGCAGCTAATTTACAAACACTTGTATCACTGGTGGGAATTAGTTACAAAAATCAATATATTTTTAATGACCTCACCTAAATACTATCGGGTGAGGTATTTTATCTGAAATTCTCTGTGTCACAATTGTTAACAGTTCCGACCGGGACAATTGCGGCGCAAATAGATAATTTACGTTCATGTGGAGAAAAGTCTCTGTCGTAACGAAACATTTTCTGATTCGTAGCAATGTTCTAATTTAGAGTGAAGAATACTAAAAGTAGGCATCAGTGATGGAAGTAATCTATCAATATGCTTGGCTGATTCCAGTTTTACCGCTTTTAGGAGCGATGCTGGTAGGCTTAGGCTTAATCTCGTTTAATCAGGTGACTAACCGCCTACGACAGCTAAACGCCGTATTAATAATTTCTTTAATGGCAGCAGCAATGGGGCTGTCGTTTAGTTTGTTGTGGAGCCAAATTCAAGGACACCCGACTTATACGCGCACCTTGGAATGGGCAGCAGCAGGTAGCTTTCATTTAACCATGGGCTACACTATTGACCATCTCACAGCAGTTATGTTGGCGATTGTGACCAGTGTAGCCGTCTTGGTGATGATATACACCGATGGCTATATGTCTCACGACTCTGGCTACGTAAGGTTTTACGCCTATTTAAGTTTGTTTGGCTCCTCGATGTTGGGTTTGGTAGTTAGCCCTAACTTGGTACAAATTTATATATTCTGGGAACTGGTAGGGATGTGTTCCTACTTGCTAGTTGGCTTCTGGTACGACCGCAAGTCAGCAGCAGATGCAGCTCAAAAGGCTTTTGTGACCAACCGAGTTGGTGACTTTGGTTTATTGTTGGGTATTTTAGGACTCTTCTGGGCGACCGGAAGCTTCGAGTTCGAGGTAATGGGCGACCGTTTAGCGGAACTTGTGCAAACTGGTTCTCTTAGCAATGTCTTAGCAATTCTGTTCGCAATTTTGGTTTTCTTAGGGCCGGTAGCAAAGTCGGCTCAGTTTCCCCTGCACGTTTGGCTTCCAGATGCAATGGAAGGTCCTACGCCCATTTCAGCCTTGATTCACGCGGCGACAATGGTAGCAGCGGGGGTTTTCTTAATTGCTCGGATGTATCCAGTATTTGAACACGTCCCAGCAGCAATGAACGTAATTGCTTATGTTGGGGCATTTACTGCGTTTATGGGGGCAACAATTGCCATAACCCAAAACGACATCAAGAAAGGTTTAGCTTACTCAACCATTTCCCAGCTTGGCTACATGGTTTTGGCAATGGGAGTAGGTGCTTATACCGCCGGTTTCTTCCATTTAATGACCCATGCTTTCTTTAAGGCAATGCTGTTCCTTGGTTCCGGTTCGGTAATTCACGGAATGGAAGGAGTCGTAGGTCACGACCCAGTTGTAGCGCAGGATATGCGAGCAATGGGCGGACTGCGGAAATATATGCCAGTTACTGCAATTACCTTTTTGATTGGTTGTTTGGCAATTTCGGGTATTCCACCTTTTGCTGGTTTCTGGTCAAAAGATGAAATTCTTGGTTCTGCTTTTGCAGTTAATCCATTTTTATGGTTTGTAGGTTGGTTAACTGCCGGAATTACTGCTTTCTACATGTTTAGAATGTATTTCATGACATTTGAAGGTCAATTCCGTGGTAAAGATGAAAGCATTTTGCAGCAGTTGAAATCAGCAGCTACAACTGCTATGGAACCAGAACCAGAACTTACTCCCAATTTCGGTCCAGGGGCTATGAAGCAGGGAGAATTAGCTCAAGGTCACGACGACCATTCAGACGGTCACGGACACAGCGATACACCCCATGAGTCTCCCTGGACAATGACTTTACCTTTAGCGGTGTTGGCAATTCCCTCAATGCTAATCGGTTTGGTAGGAACTCCTTATAAAAACTATTTTGAAGAGTTTATCTATCCACCCAGCGAAACATTAGCCGAAGTGATGGAGAAAACAGCAGAATTTGATGCCACCGAGTTTTATACAATGGCAGGAATTTCTGTTGCTATAGCCGTTACCGGAATTGTTTTGGCTGTATTGATGTATCGAGCTAAAAAAATCGACCCAGCAGCCATTGCAGCTAAATATCCATCGCTTTATAAGCTATCTCTCAACAAGTGGTACTTCGACGATATTTACTACCGCGTATTTGTTCTCGGCTTGCGTCGTTTAGCCAGACAAGTATTGGAAGTAGACTTCCGAGTTGTTGATGGTGCTGTTAACCTCACCGGAATTTTCACTCTTTTCAGCGGTGAAAGTCTTAAGTATATAGAAACAGGACGCGCTCAACTTTATGCTCTGATTATCTTCGGCGCTGTTTTGGGCTTGGTAATTGTCTTTGGTGTTACTTGAACTAGAAATGTAATATGTTACGTTTCTACAGGTGAAGCAGTGATTCCGCATTTGAGATACCCGTAGACTGAAGAATTAGATGAATGGGGATGAAGGCAGAGAAACTAATTTATCTGCCTTCATCTTTTTGACTTTTTGTTAAATCAAGCGGAATATTCGGCCCAAATCAAAAAAAAACTGCTACTTAATAGCTAGTAGTTGATAGCCAAAATTTATTATTCCTTCCTAAGCAAAAAAGATGAATATAGCTAATTTTCCCTGGCTAACAACCATTATTCTGTTGCCAATAGCAGCATCGCTGCTGGTTCCTATCATTCCGGATAAAGACGGTAAAACAGTACGCTGGTTTGCTCTGATAGTAGGCTTGATAGACTTTACGCTGATTGTTACCGCTTTTTATACCCAGTACGACTTCTCAAATCCGGATTTGCAGCTGGTGGAGAGTTATGAGTGGGTTCCCCAATTGGGTTTAAATTGGTCGGTAGGGGCAGATGGCTTATCAATGCCGTTAATTCTTCTGACCGGATTCATTACTACACTAGCGGTTTTAGCTGCTTGGCCGGTAACTTTTAAACCCAAGTTATTTTATTTTTTGATACTAGCAATGTACGGCGCACAAATCGCCGTATTTGCAGTTCAAGATATGCTGTTATTTTTCCTAGTGTGGGAACTCGAATTGATTCCGGTTTACCTCCTATTGTCAATTTGGGGAGGTAAAAAGCGGCATTATGCAGCCACTAAGTTTATTTTGTATACCGCTGGTGGTTCTCTATTTATCTTGCTTGCATCCCTTGCAATGGCATTTTACGGCGATACTGTTACCTTTGATATGGCAACCTTAGCCGCAAAAGATTTTCCTCTCAAAATGGAATTGGGATTATATGCAGGTTTCTTGATAGCTTACGCTGTAAAATTACCCATCATTCCTTTACATACCTGGCTACCAGATGCCCACGGCGAAGCTACAGCCCCCGTACATATGCTACTGGCAGGTATTTTGTTAAAAATGGGCGGTTATGCATTGATTCGGATGAATGCTCAAATGCTTCCCGATGCACACGCTTATTTTGCCCCAGCTTTAGTAATTTTGGGGGTAGTAAATATTATTTACGCAGCCCTGACATCCTTTGCTCAACGTAACCTAAAGCGGAAAATCGCCTACTCTTCAATTTCTCACATGGGATTTGTGCTGATTGGTATTGCTTCCTTCACCGATTTAGGTTTGAGCGGAGCAGTATTGCAAATGGTTTCCCACGGATTAATTGGAGCAAGTTTGTTCTTCTTAGTTGGTGCAACTTACGATAGAACCCACACCTTGATGCTCGATGAAATGGGCGGTGTTGGTCAGAAAATGAGTAAAATCTTTGCCATGTTTACCACCTGTTCGATGGCTTCCTTAGCATTGCCAGGAATGAGTGGTTTTGTGGCAGAGTTAATGATATTTGTCGGCTTTGCCACCAGTGATGCTTATAACAACACCTTCAAAATATTTGTGGTGTTCTTGATGGCAGTTGGTGTAATTTTGACACCGATTTATTTGCTATCAATGTTGCGCGAAATTTTCTACGGTGAAGAAAACAAAGAGTTAACTTCTACTCAAAACCTCATTGATGCAGAACCCCGCGAAATATTCATTGTTGCTTGTTTACTGATTCCGATTATTGGAATTGGTTTGTATCCCAAGATTTTGACTCAGATTTACGACTCGACAACAGTTCAATTAACAGAAAGATTGCGCGATGCTGTACCAAGTTTGGCTCAGCAAGAAGTTCCTGCAGTTTCAATGACTGCACCGGAAATTGGTAGTTAATTCTCTTAATTGAGTAATTGTTAATTTCAAATTGATAAGAGGACGGGTTTTGAAACCTGTCCTTTTTTTTGGTTTGTGGGAACATTTGGACGGGTAGGGATGCTCCGTTCACCCGCAAGGGTGCGGCTCAGTTTGGGGGAAGAATATCTTCCCCCCAACTTCTCTCCATCCCACAAGAGTTCATTTAGATTATTTCTTTGTAGGGTGCTGTGACGGCTGCGATTAATTACTAAGCTTAGAGAAACAAGTAGATTTTGCCGTCACGCACCAGCTATAGATTTAATTATCGTCATGATTTTAATGTATTTCATTTCTAATATTTACCAAAATTACTGATTAAAAAAACCGCAGATAATGCGGAGAGCCTAGAGGAAAGAAAGGAAGAGAGAATTTAAAATTTGACATAGTAAATATTATTTAGGTTGATAATTACACATATTATTTTGATTAATATTTAAGTAAAATCAACATCTTTATTCAAAATTTAAATTATTGTTTTTGAAAAAAGTTAGTTATTTAATTAATCCGGGAACTCTACAAAAAATGTTAATATTCCATCGTATAAATTTAGATAAACCTTAAAAACTAACTTTTATAAAATAAGGAAGTACCACCGGAGGAATGATGTTGAAGGTAATACTATTTAAAAATGCGCGTTATGAGTTTAAAACTCATTAAATAAAAAAATAATCCGCCGGAGGTGCGTAGCACGAGAAATTGTTAACGAAGGTGTTTTTTCGATTCTTTTCATTCTTGTTCCTAGGTCGAAGCTGGGAATACAGTTGACTATCGGCTCTGACTCTTATTGTAATTGAGGCAGAGCCTCAAGCTTTGGGTTCCCAGCCAGAGACTAGGAACCAGTTATTTACTATACGTAAACTGTATGAATAAGTTTGGGCTGATTCTCTATAAAGTACATAGCTTAGTCACACATTCTACATTTTTATCAAGTAGCAATATTCCATCGGTTAAAATACTTTATTTCTAAATTTTGAAATATTGTTGGTATTTTACCGTCGAAGGAGATATATCTTCACTGAGAAACTTATTCAGATATATTAAATAACGTGCAAACGTCCCAACAGACTATACAACTTTTTTTACGCAGTCGAAAAAGTTAACTTTTTTATACACTAGGAAATTCGTTCTCTTATTGAGAATTAATTCAACAATAATGAGATTTATTAGCAGTAAGAGGGGTAAATATATTTTTTTATGACAATTTTTTCAAAAATCATGTATTTAAATATATAAGTGTTAACTTAAGTTAAGACAAAAAAGAATTTGATACTAAAAAT
>CAKZYM010000415.1 GCA_937884685.1 uncultured Calothrix sp. | reverse complement strand
TCCAAATGCAGAAATACAGAACATTTTGACACGAGTGACGGGGAATAACCGTTCTGAGATTCTAGGAACTTTGGGTACTTTTGGAAATTCCCAGCCTAATTTATTTTTGATTAATCCCAATGGGATTTTGTTCGGAGAAAATGCCAGTTTGGATGTGCAAGGTTCTTTTGTGGGGACTACTGCTAATGGTTTGCAGTTTGGAGAGCGTGGGGTTTTTAGTGCGACAAATCCGGAAGCTCCAGGATTATTGACGGTGAATCCTTCGGCTTTCTTTTTTAATCAAATTAATGCTCAAGCATCGATTCAAAATAATTCTGTTTTACGAGTACCCAATGGTAAGAGTTTAGTACTGTTGGGCGGTGATGTCAGCATGGATGGAGGAGGATTAAATGCCTATGGTGGAAGAATTGAATTGGGAGGATTAACAGAACCCGGAACTGTAGCGCTAGATATAAATGGGAATAATTTCAGGTTAGGATTTCCCGAAAATGTCGAGAGGGGGGATGTTTCGCTGACAAATGGGGTCGGGATATATGTAACAGCCGATGCTGATGGTGATATCCTAGTCAATGCCCGGAATTTGGAGATGAGAGAAAGAAGTTCTCTAAGCGCAGGAATAGGACATGGACTTAGTTCTGATAATAGTAAAGGGGGAAATATTCATGTTAATGCAACCGGGATAGTTAAGCTTAGTAATAGCGATATTTTGAATAATTTGCTTTTCAAAGCAAGGGGACAGGGCGGTGATGTAAATATTATTGCCAACACCTTACTAGTTCAAGATGGAGCAAGGATAAATGCTGATACATTTGGTGAGGGCAAGGGAGGAAATGTAACTATCTATACTGATAAATTTCTCGTCAAAGATGGGGCAAGGGTGAGTGTTGATACATTTGGAGAAGGCAAGGGGGGAGATTTAACTGTTAATGCCCAAGATAAACAACTAATTGGTACAAGTTAAAATGGTGAGTTTGCAAGTGGCTTAACAGCTACAACATATCGCTCAAGAGGAGATGGGGGAAATTTAACTCTCTCCACAAATAAATTATTGATTCAAGATGGAGCACAAGTAAGTGCTGATACATTTGGTGAAGGTAAGGGGGGTAATTTAACTGTTAATGCCCAAGATGTACAACTGATTGGTACAAATGAAGATGGCAAGTTTTACAGTAGCTTGTCTACTAGAACATATAGCTCATCAGGAGATGGGGGAAATTTAACTCTCTCCACTGATAAGTTACTCGTCCAAGATGGAGCCAAGGTGAGTGTTGATACATTTGGTGAAGGTAAGGGAGGAGATTTAATTGTTGATGCCCAAGATGTACAATTGGTTGGTAAAAATAAAGATAGTCAGTTCCGCAGTAGCTTGTCTGCTTCAACCTACGGAACAGGAGATGGAGGAAATTTAACTCTCTTCACTGATAAGTTGCTTGTCGATGATGGAGCATTGGTGAGTACTGATACTCATGAAAAGGGCAAGGGAGGGAATTTAACTGTTAATGCCTTAGATGTAGAATTGAGGAAGGGTGAAGATGGCACTACCGGCTTGTCTGCTAGAACATATAACTCGACAGGAGATGGAGGAAATTTAACTCTCTCCACAAATAAATTACTCATTCAAGATGGAGCAAAGGTGAGTACCGATACTCATGGAATGGGTAAAGGAGGAGATTTAACCGTTAATGCCCAAGATGTGCAAGTAATTGGTATAAGTCAAAATAATAAGTTTCCTAGTGGATTGTCTGCGACAGCAAATTCAAGGTCAACAGGGGATGGGGGAAATTTAACTCTTTCTACTAATAGATTACTCATTCAAGATAGAGCATTGGTGAGTACCGCTACATTTGGTGAAGGGAGGGGAGGAGATTTAACTATTTATGCTGATACCTTAAATCTTGAAGATGGTGCCATGATTACAGCCCAAAGTACAGATTTTGGCATTTCAGATTTAATTGTTTCAGAAAATATTGAAATTAAGGTAAGAGGTATTAGAGGTATTTCAGGAAATATCGAAATCAACGTAAAAGATAATTTCAATGCTGACAACGGACAAGTAATCACCCAATCGCAACAATCGAGCGGAGGTAACATTAATATCACAGCAGGAAGAAATATCATCCTCCGTAATGACAGCAACATCAGAACAGCACTTCAATCAACAGAAGGTAGTGGAGGTAATATAAGCCTTACAGCAAATGCCATAGTCGCTTTAGAAGACAGTGATATTCTTGCTTTTGCATCAGAAGGTAAGGGAGGAAATATAAACTTTGATACCCGTGTTTTTTTGAGTAAACCCCTTTATCGTCCCACACCACAAACTGCTGACAAAGAAACCTTGGATGCATTAGATGATAATAATCGTGTAGATGTTAATGCTAGTGGTAGCATTTCTGCTGGGAGTATTATCGGTATCCCAAATATCAGCTTTGTGCAAGATAAGCTCACTGACTTACCTGCAAACCAAATTGACAGCAATACTTTGATAGCTAATAGTTGCATTGCTCGCAGCACCAAGGGACAAGAAAACTCGTTTACCATAACGGGTTCTGGTGGTTTACGCAATAGTCCAGTAGATGGATTCGTTTCAAGATTTTCTACTGGTGATGTACGTAATGTTGGACAAATATCAAGTCCTTGGAAAGAAGGTGATGCGATTGTTGAAGCTACTGGTATTTATAGACTTACTGATGGAAGTTTGATACTTGGGCGAGCTTGTAATAAGTGAACGTCACATGTGCAGTTTTATGCACCATAAAATTCACAATTATGTAATTTAAACGTATAAATCATGCAATCAGCTTTGCATAATTAGTGAATGCATTAAATATTTTTCTCTTCTAATCTAAGTATTAACAACAGGATAAGCAATATAAAAATGAGAAAATTTAATCACGGCAGATTCAAAATTGGATTCTTATTTCTATACTTTATTATTCAGTTAACAGTATCTTGTAGTAATCAAGTTTCTAGAAATAAAGTTTCCAGAAGAGTAGAAAATGAAAATGGTTTCATAAAACTTACTGGAAACGACAATGGTAATGAATATGAATGTACGGGTATTGACACAAATTTCGATAGTGATAATACAAGTATTTATAGTTGTAATGGTAGCGAACTTGTGATTGATAGATAAGTATTCGTGAAAAATATTATATCTAATAGGAATTAAAAATTCCTATTGGATAAAGTATTTATCACCAATTACATTTCATTGTGAATATGAAAAAGCTAATCAAATATATTTTACCGAATTACTCTATTTTAGATATTTACTTAACTAAGAATATTTTAC
Source organism: uncultured Calothrix sp. (assembly GCA_937884685.1). Taxonomy (GTDB): domain Bacteria; phylum Cyanobacteriota; class Cyanobacteriia; order Cyanobacteriales; family Nostocaceae; genus Rivularia. Next base: position 1,227 of record CAKZYM010000415.1, on the reverse strand, counting down.
TTTGTTTTATATTTAGCATTATATTCTGTTCAATTGTTGCAGAAATGATTGGAATTTCTTTTGAACAAATAAGACTTATAACAGAATGGGATTTACCTCTAACCACATCAATCTATGTGCATTATCTAAAATTACCAAGCTTTGTTTCTATTGCTCTACCCTATGCTGTTTTATTTTCGGTCATGTTTGCCTATACTGGATTGTCTCGAAACAGCGAGATAATTGCTTTACAGAGCTTTGGTGTTAGTTTATATCGTTTAACTATACCTGCTTTGGTAGTAGGATTTTTCGCTGCAACGATGATGTTATCATTAAGTGAATTAATCGATCCTTCTGCTAATTATAAAGCCGCTATGGCTTTGGAAAAACAAATGAATGTGGATAGAAACGTTTTAGATAAATATCATAATAAAAATATTATCTATAAGGAATATAGTAGTGTATCAGCACAATCCAATGAAGAAAAAAGCTTGAAGCTGATTTTATTTGCCGAAAGGTTTAGGCAAGGAAAATTACTAAACCTAATCATTTTGAAGTATGACAATCATAAGTTAACAGAAATAATTAACTGTAATTCCGCTAAATGGGATAAAAAATATCAAAAATGGAAATTAAATAATGGAGAAAAAAATTTATTAACCAATAACGGCAATTTTGGAGAAAGAATCCATTTTAAATCTATCTCAATCAATAATATTTCTGAGAATCTTTGGCACTATATTAACTTAAACCGCGACCATAGAGAAATGTATATCTGGGAATTATATGATAAATTGAATATAATTCAACATATGGAAGATGTTAAAGCTATCACTAAACTTAAAGTTGATATTTTTAGAAGATATATAAGTCCTTTAACTTGTTTTACATTTGCGATTTTAGGCTGTGCAACTGGTATAAATAGACAATCAAAAACTTATTCAATTACTCGAAGATTTATTTTAATAGTAGCATCTATATTGATTTACCATACCCTAATTTTTTTAATGAATTACTTTTGTTTATCACAAGTTATTCCAATTCATTGGGGAATGTTTATTCCGGCTTTTATCGTGTTTACAATAGCAATTTCAATATTAGTTTATAACAATCAATTATTTACAATTAACAAACGTTCAAAACTGAAAATATAGCGCTTTTCGGTTGAGTGGAATACACCTTGATAGACCTCACCCCCATCCCCTCTCCTTATTAAGGCTACGGTGTACACAGAAGTCTTAAAATCCT
>CAKZYM010000414.1 GCA_937884685.1 uncultured Calothrix sp. | reverse complement strand
GTGGTACAAGAATCAAGCGTGGTCTGTATCGTTCCAAATCTGGTTTAATAAATGCTGATATTAATGCTTCTTATAATATCTTAAGAAAAGAATTCCCCGATGCTTTTAGCCAGGGGATTAAGGGTTGCGTAGTTCAACCAAGGCTAGTTAACGTCAAAGGGTACAAGCATGAGCCGGAAGTTTATAGGATTGCTTGTACACTACGTGCGTAATACTAACTCAAACTGAGTAGATAGTCTGTATCTATATTTGTTTAGATTTGACTATGCGAAAAGCAACTATCATAATTCTCAAGCGTTCAAATTTGTTTATGGATTTGCTTTCTACATTTGACTATTCTCAGTTAGGGGATTTAATTGCTCAAACACCAGCACCAACGACGACAGCACCGACTGAAACAGTAGATACCGTCGCTTTGCTGAAAACTCAATTAGATTTTCTCAAGTTTGTGATTCAATTTGCAGCACTTTTTTTTGCGCTCTTAGGAACTTGGGTTACTTTTGTTTTTGGCAAGAATTTGAGTGATGCGAGAAAGGTGGCTGAAGATATCATTAAGGAGAAAGTAGAAGCTCGTGTCGATAATTTGATTAAAACCGAGGTTCAAAGTTTAAAGAGAAGTATAGATAGAGAAAAGGCGATTATTTTTACTGAAGTAGACTATTATCTACCATCGTCTTCTGTTAATGAACCAAAGGAAGTGAAGCTGCTCCGAGGAAGGGGATTTAAAGATGTTGATTTTTGGAATTTGAATAATCTACCAAAAAGATTATGGGGTAACGTATGCGTTTTAGATTTACAAAATTATGTAGATGCTACGGGTAAAAAGTTTTCTGAATTACCTGAAAACGATAAAGAAACGAAGGCTAAAACATATATAAACGAAATTTTAAGCTTAATAACACCAAACACAGTTGTAGTTATTTATATTAACGGTAGGCTCAAGGTTATTAATAGTCCAATACTTGAAGGAAGATATTACGTAGCAGCTAATAGTGTTGTGGCTTTAATGGGTTGGGTGGCTGATTCGGCTTATGTTGCTTATGGTGAGGAGCAGATTTAAGAAGTTATTAGGGTAGGGTTTTGTTTTTCACCCTGTAAGGGGATAATCTAATACTCATAAATTTTTATAAAATTTGATACATCCAAGAAAAATTCATGTAGAATTAATCGATAACGTTGATAACGCTATCAATAAATACAGTGTGCTTCACGATTTCCACTGAGGTAAATAGAAAAATTTATCCCACTGGTTTGATGGTTATTCTATTTTGACTGGAATACCTTTGTTATCAATATCGCATGAATATGTGTAGTTTTTTATATTTATGAGTCACGAAGATGCATACAGTATTGCTTTACAAGTTATTCAACAAGCTGTTAACGTATTAGCCCTTTGGAGTAATGAGGAATTAGCTAATAAGCTTCCTGTTACTAAAGATAAAGAATCTGCTGCTGTTACAAGAGCGAAAAAAATACTTTCTTGGAATGATAGCTGTAAAATCGAATTTTTAAAATCGCTGTTTGACTCGGTAAAGTTGGAATCCGGTCAAGATAATCAACATCAAACTCATTATTGGTATCCACAAGAGATTGCAGATAAGATTCCTCACATTCCCTATCCGCAAGATAACCAACCTGTCGAAGGTGATTTTAATGGTTTGAAGGGGGAAGTTGAATCGGTTATCAATTCTCTAGATACGGAGGATTGGGAAAACCTTTCTTTATTGACTTTAATTTTAGAAAAATACGGTTCGTTTATCAGCTTTGGGGATGAAGATGTTGCATTGATTGATATTGCAAAATCTACCGCTGCTGTTGCTGCTGCTTTAACGAATAATCCCGATGCTAGTAAATTAACTTTAATTGCTGGTGGTTTATCGGGAATCCAAAATTTTATCTATACTATATCTTCCGATGGTGCGCTGAAATCTCTACGTGCTAGAAGCTTTTATTTAGAGTTGGTTACGGAAGAAGTTGTACAGCAGGTTTTAGGAGATTTAAAGTTACCACGCAATAATGTCATTTATGCTGGTGGTTCTAATCTTTATATTTTGGCATCTGGTGATGTCGAAGGAATAGAAAAGTCTCTCAATATAATTCGTCAGCGTTTTAATAAATGGCTTCTGAAAGAATTTGATGGCAAGATATCCTTAAACCTGGATTATTTAGACTTTCCAACTGAAGATATTGTAACCAAAAAGTTTGCAGAACATTGGTCGGATATTAGTCAGAAGCTAAATGAACAAAAATCTCGGAAGTTTAGCGAGCAGATTGCTCAATTTATTCAACCTAAAACAAGTTACGAACCTTGTAAAGTATGTCATCGAGATGATGATGATAATTTAGAAATACTCAATCCTGACGAACCCGATTCTCCCCTTGCTTGTAAGAGTTGTCGGGATATGTTTAGCTTAGGTGGAAAGTTATTCAAGCTTGGTTCGATAGTACGTTCTAAGAATCAAGATTTGGTGGGTAAGGAGACACCTAAGTTAAGTTTTAATTTACCTGCTATTGGTGAAGGTGAAGCAATTGATATTTACTATTATTTATTTGAAAGTTGGCAGCCCATAATTGAAAAAGAAAAACCTGAAACGGTACTTTTAGTAAATGATTGGGAAATTAAACATTATAAATTCAAGTTTGTTAACAATCCGGTACCTCTATTATTAGGTAATTACGGGAAAGTAGTAGAAAGAGAAGAGAAGGAAGGAAAAGGTTTTATCCGCAGTAATGAAATGGCTGATGCAGCTAAGGGTATTCCTAGAGTTGGTCATTTACGGATGGATGTAGATAGATTAGGGAGAATTTTTGCTGAGGGTTTGGGTGAAAAGAAAACTTTACCGAGAATAGCTGGATTATCTCGGCAGATGAGTTATTTTTTTAAGGTTTATCTTAATAGTTTGGCTGAATTTAGAAATACCAATAAACCAATAAATAAACCTAGAGAATTTAAACAATTAACTCCGGATGATGAACGTTTAAATCTACTATTTATCTATGCTGGTGGTGATGATTTATTTGTCAGTGGTGCTTGGAATGAAGTTGTAGAATTTGGCTTTGATGTTTATCAATGCTTTCGCACTTTTACAGGAAATAATCCAGATATTACGCTATCGGGAGGAATCTGTATTGCAGATGCTAAGTTTCCACTTTATCAAGCAGCTAAACAATCTGGAAAAGCTGAAGATGCTGCAAAAGATAATGGTAGGGATAGTTTGGGTTTGTTTGGTGAAGTTTTTAAATGGGATGAGTGGTTGGGAATCGATGATGTAAAAGATATAAAACCTGAGATTTTAACTTATCTCAATCCAGATGCGAAACCCGAATTATTGGGTGTTTTACCGTTTGTTGAAATCTTAGAGTATCAGCAAGTAGGATTTAATTATTCTCGTAATTTTGTCAGGAATTTATTAGCTACAGCCCAAATACAAAAACAGGCTGTGAAGAAAATTAAGGATAGAAAAATTGATGAGAAGAGTAAGAAAGAGAAGGATAAACGAAAAGCTCAAATAAAAGAAACTCGTTATTTCTTACATTTACCGAAAGTTGCTTATACCCTTGCTAGATTACCCGTAAATGTTTTAGATAATCCTGATTTTCGTAAATCTTTGAAAAGTCCTTATAACGCACCTTATTTTCGGGCGATCGCCACTTGGATTGAATTACTCAACCGTTCTTAATTATGACACAAGCGAAGAAACCAAAACGTCCAGTACAAGTACCATTCTCAAAGGAAATCGAGCGCAAAAATAATTCAAATAATAGAGAATTGAATGTGAGTAATAGCAGCAATCAATTTGATGAGAATATCGTCAAAAAAATTATTCAGAGGCTGGATAGTTTTAAAAATGGGTTACAAGAATATAATATTCGGAACCTAGTAGAAGATGCGGAAAATTTTGGTCCTTATCTCAGAAAACAGCGTTTGGAAACTAATCAAATTCGTAAGTTTTTGGATGCGATAAATCGTTTGAAAGCCGATTTAGCCGAAACTGGAGACTTTTCTAAAATTGAAACAGAGGTGGTGTTGCTTAAACCTAAATTAGCATATGCTGCTGCCAGACAAAGAGCGGCAAAACCTTTAAGTGAAGTTATGTCTAAAGCAATAAATATAGTTCATAACAAAGATGATTTTGAAAGATTAGTCCAACTAATTGAATCAATTATTGCTTACCACAAAGCAGAAGGTGGAAAATAATTT
>CAKZYM010000413.1 GCA_937884685.1 uncultured Calothrix sp. | reverse complement strand
GTAATTTCGTCAAGATGTAACTCTGCTCTAACTACTCGTTCTTCCCAAGAAGAATACAACCAATTAACTGTTGCTTCCACAAAATTATCTCAATATTTACTCGCAATTTCTTCTTCATAAAACATGGGTAAAAATAATCGAAAAACAGCACAAAAAAATAGTAGTCCGATTCAATTAACTCTCGCGGCTGACATTGGTGGTAGTGGTTTAAAAGCAATTTATGCTAGCGCTGACGGTAAAATTGAGAGTTTATTTATGGAACCAGAAGTAATCGCAGTACCCAAAGCTGCGATTGATGACTTATCGCAAAATAATTTAGGAGTATGCGAACCTACAAATGCTGCTTGGGTGGGATTTGGTGGAAAGTATGCAGCGGTTGGATATTTAGCTGCATCGCGCTTTTATGCTAATGCTGGATTGAAAGAGCTTAAGTATGAACGAGGTTTGTACAAAGTTTTGGCAAGTGTTTGGGTTTTAGCGCAAAAATTAAAACTGGGTAATTGTTTTAAATTTGATTTGGCTGTGTTACTTCCAGCTAGCGAATATGAATCCAGGAAGAAATTTGAACATATTTTGCGCTCCCTTCTTAAAAACTTTGAAACCCCTTCAGGAAATATGTCACTGGAGCTAGAACGATTTAATTGTTATCCAGAAGGTGCGGGAGTATTTCTACTCCATTCCAAGCGAGTTGGAGTAGCGATTGGGCAGCGCAAAAGCGCAATTATCATGATTGGATATCGCAACGCTTCAGTTTTAGTAAGCTATCGGGGAGCATTAGACAGCGGTAAAACTTCGGATTTGGGTATGGTGCGGATGATAGAAACCGTTATGACGAAAACCAGCGGATTGTCGGAATCTGATTTATGTAGAACTATATTTGCCAGTGGGTACGATATCAATCCAACCCCTTTGTACAAGTTAACTTGTAGCACTACGGTTGCAGCCCGCAATGAGGAAGTAGCAGTGCTGGTAAAGGCAATCAAAGAAGCGAAAAATCTTTATATTGCAACATTAATATCTTGGTTAAACAACGTAGTCCCCCGTGATGTTGATGAAATAGTGTTTTGTGGAGGTACAGCAGATTATTTGAAGAAAGAACTCAATTATCGTTATTCTGCTACACCTTGTATTTGGCACGGTGGTGTTGTGGTTCCCGATACTGTTGATACGTATAAATTAGGAACCAGACTTACAGATGCTTATGGAATGTTTTTGTATTTCATGTCTGGTTCAAATTCAGTTGATGAGGTAGCGTAAGTTGAAGAAACGAAGAGTTGACTACAGCATCAGATTTCAACCTTTTGTGGGAACTCCAGAAGAAAAAGTTTTAAATTATCTAAGACATCATCAACTAAGCTCTGTCAATACTTTGATAATGCAAGCTATTCGTCCCTATTGGCTACCTTTGGTTTTACTTGAAGATGATGTAATTCCTTTGAACGTTAAACAACAACTAGGTAGAGATGCAGTTAGAGAGTTATTGCTTCACGCTGATTATATTTGCTCGTCTTTAGGGTTAGAGCGATTTTATAACTCACTTATAAGCAATGAGAATTCAGTTCAAACTAATAAATTGAATGAAGTTAAACCGGACAATAATTCTAATATTTCTCACAAAAATGAAACAAAGCTTGTCGGACAGTTGGAAGTTGAAGTAGGGAATGGGGAATGGGGAAGTTTAGGTTCGTTTTCTGAATAATTTATTGTCATCCAAACGGGGATTTATCAAATGAGCGATACAGCAGAAAATCAACAACAGGAAAAAAGAAAGAGAGGTAGACCAAAGAAAAACGCTAATTCTTCTACTGCTTCAAATAATAATTTCCAAAATATATCTAGAACAATGCAACAAAAACCTCCTGGTGCTGAAAATTCAAATACTGAAAATAGAATTAACCCATCTAATGAAAATTCTGCTCAAGATTGGGCAAAAGAATTAGAGGGTGATTCAAGTTTACCCCATACAGAATTATTACAATCTAATCCAGATGAAGATAAATCTGTCATTACTGCTCCAATATCTACTAACACAAATAACACTGTTACCTATCAAGAAAAACTAGTCAAAACTCCCACAACTATTCATATCATAGACGGTGAAAAAGGGGGCGCGGGGAAGTCATTTGTTAGTAGAGCTTTAATAGAATATTGCACTTCTATAAAGCATAAAGTAGCAATTGTGGATGCAGATAAGAGTAATGAAGATATTTCTCAGATTTATGACAATGTGCATTCAGCAATATTTAGCGATGATGATAAAAAAGCCATTCAAGCCGACCACATTTTTGATTTAGCATTTGAAAAATCAGTGATTGTCAATTTACCCGCTCAAGTTTATTCAAAGGTGACTGATTGGATAAAGACGAATGATTTGGATGAGATAGGTAAGGAATATCAAATTACTTTTGTGAAATGGTTTGTATGTACGGGAGGTGTAGATTCTGTTGATTTCTTTATCAAATCTCTGAATGATTTGGGAGATAGGGTAACTCATGTATTTGTAAAAAATTTGGGATTATGCGATGAGTGGGATTATGTAGATGAAATGCAAGATTTTCTCACTGCTAAAGAGACTCATAAATTTAAAGAGATGAACTTCCCAAAATTTCCATTCTGGGAAAGAAATGTGATTGATAGGTTAGGGATTACTTTTAATAGTGCGCTTTCTCATCCTCAAATAAAGGTGATATCGAGACAGCGAGTCAAGAATTTTCTTGCAGAAGTCCATACAGCGTTCTCCGAAACGGGATTGGTTAAATGACACAGGAAGTTGCTCCTGATGATAAAAACTCAAATCGGGAAGAAAATGACCAAGTTAATAAGTTTTTGGCTGAAGCTCTAAATGGTAAAAGCGAAGAGTTTAAAAAGCAGGTATTGAGTTTTGCTGTGAGTTGCGGTTTATCCCAGGATGACCCTTTGTTTCTGATTTTGGTCGCTACCGGACAATTAGAAGTGATGCTAAAAGATGCGCCGGAAGTTCTGCAACTGCTGTTTGAGACTTGGAATCAAGATTTGGCTCGCAATTTACACCAAGTGGAAAAAGTTGCGGTAGAGCGTCAGAAAGTTGCTATCGATAGAGCTGCTCACGCTCTAATTCGCAAAGCACAGTTTACAGAAAGCCGAAAACTTTTAACTTCTGTACTTCCGGCAGGTTTATTATTATTTTTCACCCTAGGAATTGGAGCAATTTTCGGAATTTTAACGCCTCCCTGGATTGCTGGGATGATAAGCGGTGGATATACAAAGGTGCAATCAAGTACTTTGACCTGGGATGAGTTGGAAGCGATGAAATGGGCGATGTCTAGGGAAGGAAAATTCGCCAGAAATTTGATTGATTGGAATAGGGGTTATCTGGAGAATGGAGAATGCATAAAAGATGCTCAAAGATTGGGTGTAATTTTATCTCAGTACGGACGTAAAGCAAAGTCAGGACATTGTGTTGTTTGGGCTACTCCGCCGACAAAGCGTAAGTTTTTAGAACCGTAGAGATGCAGGGAAAAGCAGAA
>CAKZYM010000412.1 GCA_937884685.1 uncultured Calothrix sp. | reverse complement strand
ATATGGCTGTTGCTCAGAATAACGGAAAGGCTTGGGGTGTCTCAACCGGTTTTAGTACTCAAGAAGCAGCCATCTCAACTGCTTTGCGGGGGTGCGAGAAGCTCAGTGGTACTCCCTGCAAAATCACGTTGGAATATTTAGACCGCAGTACTCCTGCCACTCCTGCTTCAAATCAAAACAGCATGATTAATCCAGCTTCTGGGCTTCCTATGATGCAACCTGGGAATTGCAATGGGTTCGATATACAAGGCAACCCTTATGGGTTAAAGCTGTAATTTATCCCCAAATCAAAGTTAGCTAATGTCTTAAATAAACCCTATGTCTTAGTTCAAGTAAATCAGAGACATATGGAATAAAAATTTTGAGTCATTTAGGAGAGTTTAGGTGTAACACCTCTAACAACCAATATACTACACAATGTAATATGTTGGTTTATTGCCAAATCTAGTAATAAAAAATAGAGAATCTTATGAGTCAGCATTTACGTTCACGTCGCTTATTTTTATCTTCCGGGGCAGCAGCACTTGGAACGATAATATTGTCAAAAACTCTTCCTGTATTTGGTCAAGCTCTTAGAGATGGTCGTCCACAGGAATATGAAAATGCACAGCCTAGTAGAACTGCTGTATTGCAGTATATGGCTCATCTTCAAAACTTAGGAGATACAAATTATGTCAGCCAACCTCAATGGTGCGGAACCCGAAACCAGCGTCGCAGGTTAGAAGGGTTTAGATTTCGGCTAGCACCAGGTTCTGCGAATGTGAATCTTCGTTACAAAGCACACCTACAAGATATAGGTGATACTAGCTGGCATTTCCTAGGAGAATATGTCGGTACGAGAGGTGAAGATAGAAGGCTTGAGGCTTTTGCTATAGAAGTGGTTGGTGAGGATGCACTAAAATATGATGTTTACTATAAAGCTCACATTCAGAATCTTAATGATACAGGTTGGGAAAGAAATGGAAGCTGGTGCGGGACAAGAGGTCAAAAGTTACGAGTAGAAGCTATATCAGTGTATTTAGCTGACCGTTAAAGCAAAAAGTTTTTAGACTGTTTGAATCGATATAGTCAGCTATTCCAGTATTTGAATTTTCTTTAGGTTTGGGAGAATATCTAAGGTTAGTTAGCCTAGATGTTCTCCCAAATCATTTTTTTTATGCAATTTTCGCCCGAAATTAATAAAAATAAAAAATGATTTTTAGCCTATCTCACAATACGTATTATTTCTTTGATTATGCACCCATTAAGAATTAAAGCTTTTTTAGAGGAAATAGTTTCTCAAGATAGATGTTTTTTGAACTGGGATTTAAGAACAGTTAGTTGTTCAATAAGAACTTCACTTTTCTGATACGATTCGTAACCTTCTATTTTTCGCAGATTCGATTCAATATCGTTTTCAACGTCAGTCATATTTGATTCTAACGTTTTTTGATATTTTGATAGAGAAGAAGAATGTAGATTTACTTTTCTAATAACTTCTGTACTCAACATTGAATTACCATTTACTTTAGCTTTGTTTATTACTTGTCGTAAATGATTCCACGCTGTCGCCAATTCTTCCTCGAATTTTGTAAGTTTTGAATGTTTCATTCCAGACCCAATAGCACTTCCTGCAAGTCCTCCAAGAAATAAACCACCGGCTGGTAAAAGAAGCCCTCCTGTAACTGCTGAACCAAGCAGATATACCGCAGCCATGCCTCCCAATCCCAACGTTGCGCCACCAACAACTGTGGCTTGTGTCACAATATTTTCATCATCAAAACCCTTGTTTATTATTTTTCTAACAGAAGCAATAGCATCTTTAATTTCAGTTTTTCGGGTTAAGATAGTATCAAAAACCGGGCGAAATTTCCGAACTAATTTGTTGGCATCTACTAATAAATCCTCTATAAGGCTAAGACTTTCACGAATTGCTTGCAATTTTACAAATGATTCCCTGTCGTTAAGAATTTCAATAAAGTAATTGCGAAACTCATTGACAGTTTCTCCGTTAATCTGACGTGCCAGCTTTATTAATGACTCATCTTCTTCAAGAACTACTCGACGACATTCTGCTTTAGCATTCTCACGCAGTTGATGCTCCGCTTTGGTAATAGTGTCTAAAAAATCTTTATTATCGCGTTTATAAGCATATTCTAAATCAGGTGTAATATTACAAACACCTATGACTTTAATATTACGCACTTTTAATTCATTTAACAAACTGCCGTGCGATTGCATCTCTGCGTGTTCATGTTTATAAATTAATATAGCTACAGCAGCAGTTCTTATTTTTTTATTTACGGTTTCATCTAATATATTTTTACCGTATTTTATATCCCATGTACTTCCCGTTCCCGGAGTGTCCACCAATTCTATTTTAGGTATACCAAGAATTTCATCGGGAACTTCAATTATTACTTCAATAGGTTGGTGTTCAAATGACGATTGCCCCCACTCTGCCATTCTATTTTTAAGAGATTTAATATCTGGCTTAATTTTTTTAGTCTCATTTTCCCATTTAACTATTCCACTAAATTTTGTTCCGGTTCGTATTCTTATCAAACAAGTAGTCATCTTACTAGAAGATATGGGAGATATTTCAGAATTAAGAAGCGCATTCGTTAAAGATGATTTTCCAGCACTCTGATGACCAAATAAATATATTCTTAATATTCCATCTCTAACATCTTGAAGAATACTACGAGCATCTTCTTCGATATTTGAACGCTTAATAATTGAGTTATTTGAAGTAACCGTTTCTAGTAGTGTTTCACACAACTCATGAACAGGAAGATTTGGCTCATAAATAATATCATCATCTTGGTCTATTTCTGATTTCTTTCTATCTTTTTTACGTATTTCAATAACAAAAAAAACTATAAATAATAGGATAAAAGCAATAACTACTGCTATTTGAACAAAGTCTGGATTTTCAGACCGTACAATTGAAATAAATGTTGTAACTGTCCCGCCAACTCCTACAAGACTCATTAACCTAGAATTATCAATAAACAAAGCGAAAAAGCTTCTTTTTTGTGGCATTTTTCTCTCTTAAAATAGAAAAAATAATTTAGTTTATTTACAAATATAGTAACGATAAAAATTATGATTGTGTTAAATTAAGGTAATATTTAATGTTGATTATAATTACTTTAACTTCTAATTTGTAGAACTGAAGAGTCATACAAAATTAAGAATTTGTTTAGTACTTACGGGTATACCTACGTTATACCCACATCTTGCACGCAGTCGTGGTTTTGACATCCATTTTTTCAGATACAAGATATGGGTTGGTAGGTGTGAATTCCGTTGGGGGTGTAAGCCACAATTTACTACCTACTTAATTAATACGAGTACTAAAAATCTGTGTATAAGCTAATTAAGTATGAGTTATTAGTACAGCAATTATACAATTATAAATAAAAATTTAGCATAATGAATGGATATGAAATTATCATATAAATTTGTTTTAGGCTTATATAATTAGTATACTAAATATCAACACACGAAATTAATTCAACCAATACCGAGCAATTTTGACTTCTGTGTGCTACAATCGTCACAAGTTAAGATATAGCAGTATCTCCAGCCCTCGATTAACGTAACTTCAGCAAGAAGGGTGCTGGGTATCGGTTAAACAATAAAGCTCTATGCTTGCTGTGTACGCTCGATTAGAAAGATTGAATATTACAGATTGTGCCAGAAGCTTTTCTTACTTTTGCCTTAATTTTTGGTGTACTACAAGATTACATTGATTAACTGGCACACAGCTATGTCAGAAATTGTAATTATGTGTTAATCGTTTTGATAAGCTATATCTGCAATCACAGGGGTGCTAGCAAAGATTATATGTGCGTTCATTAGCACGTTCCCTCCTGGGACAACGCACATACTCCTATCAGGTTGTGTCAACTGGATGGTAAACCTAAGTTTTCTTGATAATCGGTTTATTTTCTACTGCTTCAGATGATTTCAGTTGAGTTACTTCTTTATTTTTATTAGGTATTGATGTTGACGCATGGTAAAAAATCGGACGGTGACGGGTGAATTTCTCCAATAATCTTAGGCTCATGTTATTAACAGGATGTCATCTAGAAGATATTAGCTGGTGAAATAGGAAATGTATCGAGAAATACTAAATCTTTTAACATTATTTTTGGACTTTGGATAAAAGGTAGTTGCTTGTTTGATGTATTAAGAACAACCAATTATTTTTCACAAAGCCCAATATTTAATTTATTAAACTACCAACTACCATTTAACTGTGTTATGAAAATAATTTCCCATCATATTACCCCAAGATGAATATGCTGCCGCTGCTCCTTAAATATTACGTTCATTTTGAATTGCTTTTACCAGATTACTTATGTTACTAGCAGTATTTTGACTATTGGCATTGTGCAAAAGATAACCAGCTATGTTGCCCTCATCATGACCTGCCTGCAATTGTTTCCTGACAAAAGCAACTATTTTTTGTTTTTGCTGCGGTGATGATTTTGACCAGGCAGTTTGAAAACGAACCCAACGACTTTCGGCTGTTGCCCAGTTCTTTCTTCTTTGTGGAGATACAGTTTTATAATACTGGGGAAAACCTTGTGCCATTGCTTGATATTTTGGAGTTTGGATAGGTCTTCCGGCTAACCGTGCCACAAAATTTATAGGAGCGTATATAGAGTCAATAGTTCTTTTAGTTACTACAAAATTATTCCCAGGGTCAGCAAAAATAACTGGTGAGTACTTATAAACTATTGTCATTATTGATGGCTTATTAAGCTCGTTTTTTGCAAGAAGATTAAGATAGATATTTGTCATCAATGTTTCTCTCCCATGAGCAAGGTTAAGCGGATTTTGTGAATATTTTCTAATTTCTGAGAGAATTTGTGTAATATTTCTGTAACCTTGCATTTCTTCAGTTGTATTTTCACGAAACTCTTTTATTGCCACGCCTCTAAACCAACTCTTTTCTGCTTGACTAAACTTTTGACCCGCAAGAAATTCCCCAACTTCAATAACCGAATCAACCATACTTTGAGTAAGCTGCTGACCATTAGCTGTAGCTAAAACGGTACTAGCTATTTTGGTTGAAGACTGAGTTTGAGCGACCGCTGTGTTGATGGTGATTACAGGTGAAGCTGTGGTTAACAATAGAATTGTAAAAGTGGCAGCACGCATTCTGTTGAACATGAGAGAAATTACCTGTTAATTCTGTATAGTTTTATCTGGAGCAGCCAACCTAAATTACGCATAATTTAGATTTATGAATAATCTAGGTTATATGTACTACCTTTACAGGGATAATGAAAGTTGAGTGGATAAAGCAGTCTTAGCGAAGCTTCTATCAGTACAAACTGCTTATGCACTCC
>CAKZYM010000411.1 GCA_937884685.1 uncultured Calothrix sp. | reverse complement strand
TTACAAATTGCCCAATCTAAAGCTCCAGATTTAATTTTGTTAGATGTATTAATGCCGGAAGTTGATGGTTTTGAAACCTGTCGGAGGTTGAAAGAAAAAGCTTCTACAAAAGAAATTCCTGTGATTTTTTTGACTGCACTTTCAGAAACTGTTAATAAAGTTCAGGGATTCAAGTTGGGAGGGGTAGATTATATTACCAAACCCAGCGAGCAAGAAGAAGTTTTAGTACGCATTCAAACTCATCTTAATTTACAAAGAATGCGCTCTACCTTAGCCAAGCAAAACCAAGAGTTAAAGCAAGGGTTGGATTTTGAAGCTTTGCAACGACGTATAACCGATAAGTTGCGTGACAGTCTTAATGAAAGCCAAATATTGCAAACTGCGACCCAGGAGTTAGCTGAAGTTCTAGAACTCGGTAGCTGTCAAATCGAGCTTTACGATTCACAACAGGTAACAGCAACCATTGTTTACGAACACAGCATTACTCTACCCCAATCCCGAGGGACAAGTAGAAATATAAAAGATTTTTCCGAACTTTACCAACAATTATTAGAAAAAACTCCCGTTCAATTAGTAGAAAAAATTCCTCAATTCACTCCTCAACAGATTCAAGTCACTCGTTTGGCTTGCCCGATTTTCGACGAGCGCGGCATTATTGGTAATGTTTGGGGACTTAGACCACCCACAGAAGTATTTACAAATTTAGAAATCGAGTTGATGCAGCAGGTAGCTTCTCAATGTGCAATTGCGATTCGTCAAGCTCGACTATATGAAGCTTCTAATCATCAAGTATTAGAATTAGCCAGACTCAATCAGCTTAAAGATGATTTTCTCAAAACTATTACTCACGAATTAAAAGCTCCTCTAAGCAGTATTCATTTAGCTGCTGAAACAATGGACGCTTTGTTAGCTACCGAAGCAAATCCTCACAAGTCTCCTACTTTTAAGCGAGTTATTAAAATTTTTCACGATTCATATAACCGACAAAAACAATTAATCGACGATTTACTGACTCTTTGTTACGTAGATGCAACATCTAACAAGGTACAGCTACAATCAATCAATCTTCATCTGTGGATTCCCGAACTCGTGCAGTTATATTTAACACGCACTCAAGACCAACAGCAGCAATTAGTTTTAGATTTAGCAGAAGAAGAATTACAGATTGTGGCAGATCCAGTAATGTTGGAAAGGATAGTCAGAGAACTGCTGCACAATGCTTGTAAATACACTCCTACAGGAGAAACAATTACAATTCACACTGAAAGAGACACATCAAAAATTTCTCTGTGCGTGATTAATACGGGTGTAGAAATTCCTGTTGAACAGCAAGAATTAATTTTCAATCAGTTTTATCGTATTCCTAATAGCGACCCTTGGAAACATGGAGGTACGGGTTTAGGGTTAGCGTTGGTTAAAAAACTCGCAGAAATGTTACAAGCAACAGTTGATGTAGAAAGTAAGAATAAGCGGGTTGCTTTTTGTATTAGGTTTCCGATTAGGGAGTAGCAAGTAGCAAGTAGCAAGTAGGGTTGGTAACTGAACGCATCTGTTGTGAAATTCAAAATCTAAAACAAAAGCATCCGCTGTTAAAATCCAAAATTCCCCAAGCATTGGGATAATATTATCAAAGTATTTTTATAAGTACGGTTATTATGCGCTCAATTGAACATCCCGAAATCTCTTCAAATCAAAATAGTTCAAATTTCAACAGTGGGTTTAATCCTCGCATCGCTACCGTTAGCCGTACTACCGGAGAAACGGACGTGCAAGTTACCCTAAATTTAGATGGTACTGGTAACTGTAACGCTCAAACCGGGATTCCATTTTTAGACCACATGCTGCATCAAATTTCCTCTCATGGACTAATTGATTTAGATGTTCGAGCGACAGGTGATATAGAAATCGACGACCACCACACCAATGAAGATGTAGGAATTACATTGGGACAAGCTTTAGCTAAAGCACTTGGTAATCGTAAAGGGATAGTCCGCTTCGGTCACTTTATTGCTCCCCTCGATGAAGCTTTGGTGCAAATATCTTTGGATTTTTCGGGAAGACCTCATTTAACTTACGGTTTGGAAATTCCTACCCAAAGAGTTGGAACTTACGACACTCAATTGGTAAGGGAATTTTTTGTAGCGGTTGCTAATAACAGTCAAATGACATTACACATTCGTCAGCTTGACGGAATCAATTCCCATCATATTATTGAAGCAACATTTAAAGCATTTGCTAGAGCGATGCGGATGGCTACGGAAATTGACCCCAGACGTGCGAGTACTATTCCTAGTTCTAAGGGAGTTTTGGGAGGTTAAAGGTTGGGAGTTAGGAGTTAGGAGTTAGGAGTTAGGAGTTAGGAGTTAGGAGTTTGGAGTTAGGAATTAATAATTTTTTTCACTTTCTCCTCTTTCCTCTGAAAAGAGCAATAATCAGGTTTCGATAATTTATGATTCCGGCAATTATTTATATTATTGCAGTATTGGTTGCCAATTATACAGCAACTTGGTTTATACCTTTGCCGATTTTTGGAAAGGTAGCAGTTGGTACTTTAGTATTCGGGGTAACATTTGACCAACGAGACCGCTTACATCATTATCAAGGAAGAAAAGCGGTTTATTTGACAGTAGTTATTACTGCTTTTTTAGCTTTATTGGAATCTTACTTTTTAAAAGTTCCAGCACGAATAATTTTAGCTTCTTTAATTGCAATTGTGATAGCAGAAGCAGCAGATACAGAAATTTATCAAAATGCGATTCAACGTCCTTGGTTAGAAAGAGTGATTCGTTCTAATGCAGTTTCAATTCCTCTCGATAGCATAATTTTTAACTGCATGGCATTTGCTGGGGTTTTTTCAAATATAGAACTTGTGTCAATTATATTTGGAGAGACTATTACTAAAGTTGTAATCAGCGGAATTGTTGCTTTTTGGAAAGTTAAAGATAAAGATATGTCTCAATCATAAATCATTGTAAAGCGTAAATACTCATCCTACATTCCGCACTTCAATTTGAAACACGAATAAATTACTGTGAAGATAAAGGTAAAAATTTAGGATAATTAAATAGCTAGGAATGAATTAATGTAATGAAGGAATTTTTATGCCAAATAAATTCAGCTTTTTGTTGATTCCTAATTTAGAATTAATTGTTTCAACTATTCCTATTTCATCAATCAGCCCAGCTACTATTCCAGGGTGATCTATATTTTTTATTTCTGCTTCCGATGCTGGAGACAATTTTTTACCTCTACATAAAATTGAGTTCTTCTGATGGTTAAAGAATAAGAGTTGGCAGCTTGCATTCTTAGAGGATGTTTGAAAAGTATAGTTTTTAGCTTAAATCTTGGATGATCCCCCCTTCCCCCCTTGAAAAGGGGGGTAAAAGTCCCCCTTATTTAAGGGGGATTTAGGGGGATCTCAAAAGTTTAGAGTATCATTTATAGCTTTCAAAACATCCTCTTAGGCTTAACGGGAATTCAGGTAAGAAACTGCTTCTTACTCATTGCTTATTTGAGGAAGGGTACCGAGCTTTGTTTTTGACTTCTGCTCAGAAACAGTTCCAACTTTTATAGCTGGGAGAATTTCAAAAAAGTATCTGCCTTCTTGTTATTAAATATTTAACTTTGGGAATACTAATGGTTATGAAGTAAAAATAAATTATTCTTAAGAAGGATTTAGTATGACCACCAGTATTAAAACTCCTGTTATTCCTGGATACGAAATACTAGAACAAATCTACGGTGGTTCTAGAACTAAAGTATACCGGGCAAAACGACAGCAGGATTCTTGTCCGGTGGTAATTAAATATCTTGCTACAGAATATCCCAGCTTTAACGAGTTATTACAATTCCGCAACCAATACGTAATTACCGAAAATCTGCAAATACCAGGAATCGTTCGCTCTTTATCTTTAGAAGTGTATGGTAATGGTTATGCGCTGATTATGGAAGATATAGGGGGAATTTCGCTACAAGAGCACATCAAGTTATTGAATAAGCAAGGTAATTCCTCTATCGAGACCAATTTTTTAATTGAATTTTTATCCATCGCTCTACAACTAGTGGATATTCTGCATGAAGTAAATCGACAGCGTATCATTCATAAAGATATAAAACCTGCCAATATTTTAATTAATCCCGAAACAAAGCAAGTTAAATTAATTGACTTTAGTATTGCTTCTTTGCTGCCTAGAGAGACTCAAGAAATTAAAAATCCTAATGTATTAGAAGGAACTCTAGCTTATATTTCTCCGGAGCAAACAGGAAGGATGAATCGGGGAATAGACTACCGTAGCGATTTTTATTCTTTGGGTGTGACTTTTTATGAATTATTAACTGGAGAATTACCATTTAAATCAGATGATGCAATGGAGTTAGTGCATTGTCATATTGCGAAACAGCCTCCGGAAATTAATAAACCTAAACATATTCTTGGTAATAAACTTCACCCTAACCATCTTCTTGGTAAGGAGAGAGGACAGAAAATTCCTCAAGTTTTATCAGATATCATCATGAAATTAATGGCGAAAAATGCTGAAGAAAGATATCAAAGTACTTTAGGATTAAAGTATGATTTAGAAATTTGTTTACGGCAATTAAAAGAGACTGGAAATATTGAAAACTTTGAAATTGCTCAAAGGGATATTTGTGACAAATTTATTATTCCAGAAAAATTATATGGAAGGGAAGCAGAAGTTCAAGAATTACTAACGGCATTTGAAAGAATATCAGTAGGAAACAGCGAATTAATGTTAGTGGCAGGATTTTCTGGTATTGGTAAAACAGCAGTTGTGAATGAAGTCCACAAACCGATTGTTAAACAAAAAGGCTACTTTATCAAAGGAAAGTTTGACCAATTTAATCGTAATATTCCCTTCTCTGCCCTAGTACAAGCTCTACGGGACTTAATGGGACAAATCTTAAGTGAAAGTGATACTCAACTGCAACAATGGAGAGATAAAATACTCGATGCAGTTAGGGAAAACGGGCAAGTTATTATTGATGTGATTCCGGAGTTAGAAAAAATCATTGGTCAGCAGCCTGATGTACCGGAATTAACAGGAAGTGCAGCCCAAAATCGGTTTAATTTACTCTTTAGTAAATTTATTCAATTATTTACAACAAAAGAGCATCCTTTAGTAATATTTATCGATGATTTACAGTGGGCAGACTCTGCTTCTTTGAATTTGTTGAAGTTATTAATGAGTGAAGGCGAAAAAGGCTATTTACTATTAATAGGAGCTTATCGGGATAACGAGGTATTTTCAGCCCATCCTTTAATGTTGACTTTAGACGAGATTGCCAAAGCAGAAGGAAAGATAAATGCGATTACTTTATCCCCTTTATCCGAGAAAAATATTAATAACCTAGTAGCAGAAACTTTAAGTTGCCGAAGAGAGATTGCTAAACCATTAACAGATTTAGTGTACCAAAAGACTAAGGGGAATCCTTTTTTTACTACACAGTTTTTGCTGGGTTTGTATGGGGAAGAGTTAATTAAGTTTAATTTTGAATTGGGTCATTGGGAATGTGAGATTACCGAAGTTAGGCAACGAGCGCTTACAGACGATGTAGTGGAGTTTATGGCGGGCAGATTGCAGAAATTTCCCCAAGAAACTCAGGAGGTTTTGAAGTTAGCTGCTTGTATTGGAAATCAGTTTGATTTGGGAACTTTGGCGACTGTTTGTGAGAAGTCAAAGGAGGATGTAGCAGATAGTTTGTGGAGGGCTTTGCAGGAGGGTTTTATACTGCCTCAAAGTGAGGTTTATAAGTTTTATTTTGGGGAAAGAGAATCAGGCGTTCGAGGAGAAATTTCTCAGGTTGTTAATTATAAGTTTTTGCATGACAGGGTGCAACAAGCTGCTTATTCTTTAATACCAGATGAGCAGAAACAAAGTACCCATTTACACATTGGACAGTTACTATTACAAAATTTATCTGAGGAGCAGCAAGATAAGCATCTCTTTATAATTGTGAATCACTGGAACCAGGCAATCGAATTAATCACAGATGATGCAGAAAAAGACAAACTAATTCAACTTAATGTAAATGCGGGAGAAAAAGCAAAAGCTTCAGCAGCCTATGGAGCAGCATTGCAATATATTCAAACTGCTTTGTCTTTAATAGATTCGGAAAGTTGGCAAACAAATTATCCATTAGCTTTAAAGTTACATGAAGCCAATGCAGAAACTGCTTATTTAACTGGTGATTTTGAATTAATGGAAACGGTAATAGATCGAGTTCTCAATCATTCCCAAGACTTACTTGATTGCGTTAAAGTCCATGAAATCAAAATTCAAGCTAAGATGGCTCAAGTTCAACAGTTGGAAGCTCTAAATATAGGTATAGAGTTCTTACGATTACTAGGAATTCAGGTACAAGAATCACCCCAACCTGAGGATTTAAAGGCGGAAATTGCAGCGATTAACCGAGCAATGGAAGGCAAAACTATTGCCGAGCTAGCGAACTTACCTTTGATGAAGGATAGGAAGCAGTTAGCTAAAGTTAACATTCTGGCAAGTTTACTGCCACCCTGTTATCAGGCGAAACCTAGCCTTTTCCCTTGGGTAGATTGTAAGCTCATGCAGTTATTGATTCAATATGGTAATACACCGCAATCTTCTTTTATTTATTCGTGCCATGGAATGGTTTGTATCTCAGTATTACAAGACTTTACATCTGCTGCTGAGTATGGAGAACTTGCTTGCCAATTAGATTTAAACCCCCAAACTGGTGATGGTGTTTCCGGTACTTACTCTGCGGGAGCCTGTATAATTCATTACTCTAGTCATCTTAAGGAAACCCTTCGCTTATTGCTTAAGTCTTATCAAACTGGACTTGAAACGGGAAACTTTGAGTATGGCGGGTACGCAATTGTAAAGCGATCTCATTATCTTTATTTAACTGGACATAACCTTTTAACTCTTAAAACGGAAATGGCAGCGATTAGTAACGCCATCGAAACAATGAAACAAGGACATAGCTTAACTTGGAGTAATACCTTGGAACAAAAGGTTCTCAATTTACTAGGAGATACCGAAATACCGTGGGAATTAGTCGGAACTGCCTATGATGAGACTCAATCACTTTCTCTACAAATCGCTGCCAATGATCGCACCGGGCTACATTACGTTTATCAGTATAAACTCATCCTTTGCTATTTATTTGACCGTATTCCCCAAGCAGTTGAAAATGCTGCCCTCGCAGAGTCTTATTTGGATGGTGTGACTTGTTTTTTCGATGAGTATGTTTGTAATTTCTATAACTCATTGACTCAGTTAGCTCATTATAGTTATGTAAAGATATCCGAGCAGAAGAATATCCTAGAAAAAGTTGAAGCGAATCAAGCCAAAATGCAATATTGGGCAAACCATGCCCCTATGAATGGTCAACATAAGTATGATTTAGTTGAAGCTGAAAAATGTCGAGTATTGGGACAGAAACTAGAAGCAATAGATTTATACGATAGTGCTATGGCAGGAGCCAAAGAAAATGAATATCTTCTTGAAGAAGCCCTTGCAAACGAACTAGCCGCAAAATTTTACCTGGAATGGGGTAAAGAAAAAGTTGCCAGTGGCTATATGCAAGAAGCCTACTATTGTTATACTCGTTGGGGAGCCAAAGCCAAAACTGATGACTTAGAAACGCGCTATCCCCAACTACTCAAAACTATCTTACAAAGACAGCAGGTTAACCTAAGTTCCTTAGAAACAATAAATTCTACTTACTTACAAACCAGTATTCCATTCACTCACTCTTCTAATACGAGTAGTACCAGTATTTCCGATGCTTTGGATTTTTCTTCGATTCTCAAAGCTGCTCAATCAATTTCTAGTTGTATCGAATTAGATCAACTTGTTACTAACCTCACCCAAATTATTTTAGAAAACTCCGGGGCAAAAAAATCTGTATTAATATTACCTAAAAATCAATCTTCAGAAAATAAGACTTGGCTAGTTAAAGCAATTACTACAGTTAACTATCAGCTAGATACCCTAGAAAAAATACAAACAGTTCTGAATTTAGAATCAATAGATGATTGTTTAGAAATCCCCCCTAAAATCATCAACTACGTTATAAATACCCAACAAACAATAGTTATCGATAATTGCCAGACAGATATTCCTGGGGTGATTGATGAATATATGATGGAACACCAACCCAAAAGTGTATTATGTACGCCAATTATCAATCAAGGACATTTGATAGGGATGTTATATCTGGAGAATAAGATTACTTCTGGAGTATTTACCTTTGAGCGTCAACAAATTATTAACTTTCTTTCCTCTCAAGCTGCGATATCCATCGAAAATGCTCAGTTATACAGTAATTTAAAACAATCTCAATTACAAACAGTTCAAAGCGAAAAAATGTCTGCTTTGGGTAATTTAGTAGCTGGTGTTGCTCATGAAATGAATAATCCTTTGGGTTTTATTAATGCTACCCTCAAACAAGCCAAGCCCACCATCACTGACATTACCAAACACCTAAAACTATATCAAGAAACTTTTCCCGAGCCGGGAGACGAAATTTTCGACCATGGTTCAGAAATTGACCTTGATTATAGTTTAGAAGACTTACCCAAAATGTTTGATGCAATGGTTATGGCTTGCGACAGATTAAAAAATATCAGCACTAGTTTAAGGACTTTTTCCCGCGCAGATCAAGATTACAAAGTTTCATTTAATATTCATGATGGTTTGGATAGTACTATTTTAATTCTCAAACATCGCCTCAAGGCTAATGAAAAACGTCCAGCGATTGAAGTCATAACCGAATACGGTGATTTAGCAAAAGTAGAATGTTACCCTGGTCAATTGAACCAGGTTTTTATGAATATTTTAGCGAATGCAATTGATGCTTTAGATGAATTTAATAGTAATAGTGAACGTAGCTTTGATGAAATTAAAGCAAATCCCAATCAAATTACAGTTAAAACCTCAATTGAAAATGAAAATGTCAAAATATCAATTGCAGATAATGGTAAAGGTATGAGTGACGAAGTTAAAGCAAAAATATTCGATAATTTATTTACTACTAAAGGTGTGGGTAAAGGTACGGGATTGGGATTAGCTATAGCCAGACAAATTATTGAAGAAAAACATGGTGGTAAACTCAGTTGTAATTCTGTTTTAGGTGAAGGTACAGAGTTTATCTTAGAGATTCCTGCGTCTTAATCCCCAGCTCAATGGGAGCATCCCAATTATGCAAAAAACCCGCAGACTAGAAGTCTGGGGCTAATAG
>CAKZYM010000410.1 GCA_937884685.1 uncultured Calothrix sp. | reverse complement strand
AAATACAGTAACCCAACACCGAAGGAAATAGATATACTTCAAAGCACTGTAGCACCAATAGTTTTAATTAATTTTCCCCCCATCCTCCCTTCTCCCCATCCCCCCATCTCTCCCATAATCGCTCCAGGACAAAATACCTTGGGATTCATGTTACCTTATACTCCTTTACATCATCTAATTATGAGGAGAATGAATCATCCGATAGTGTTAACGAGTGGGAATTTTTCTGATGAACCACAATGTATTGATAATCAGGAAGCAAGAGATAAATTAAGTACAATAGCTGATTATTTCCTATTTCATAATAGAGACATTGTTAACCGAGTTGATGATTCGGTAGTGAGAGCAATAGGGAATAAATTACAAATCGTTCGTAGAGCGAGGGGATACAGTCCAGCACCAATAATTTTACCGTCGGGTTTTGAAAATACTCCGCAAATTTTAGCAATGGGTAGCGAATTAAAAAATACCTTTTGTTTTTTACGAGATGGGAAAGCAATTTTATCGCAGCATTTAGGAGATTTAGAAAAATCTACGGTATTTAAGAGCTTTCAAGATACGCTAAATTTATTTTTAAATTTATTTCAACATCAGCCGGAAGCTGTAGCTGTAGATAAACATCCAGAATATTTATCAACTAAATTAGGTAAAGAGTTAGCAGCAGTAAATAAAATTAAAATATATAATATACAGCACCATCATGCTCATATTGCAGCTTGTATGGCTGAAAATAAATTATCGATAAATACAGAATCTATTTTAGGTATTGCATTAGACGGTTTAGGGTACTGTAAAGATAATACTCTTTGGGGAGGAGAATTTTTGTTAGCTAATTATTATAAATTTACTAGATTAGCTACAGTTAAACCCGTTCATTTAATCGGTGGAGAACAATCAAATTATCAACCCTGGCGAAATACTTATGCTCAATTAATATCAGCATTTAAATGGTCGGATATTCAAGAAAATTATCAAAATTTAGAAATCGTTAAATACTTAAAGAAAAAACCACTTAAACTTCTGAATGAGTTAATAGAAAAATCTATAAATACACCCTTAGCATCATCCACAGGTCGATTATTTGATGCAGTCGCAGCAGCCATCGGAATTTGCAGAGAACAATGTAGCTACGAAGGACAAGCAGCTATTGAAATGGAAGCATTAATAAACTCAAATCAATTAAATCAACGTAAAGAAACGCTAACTTATCCTTTTAAAATCAACTTTTTAGATAGCATTTATTATATAGACCCACAACCTATGTGGAAAGAACTGTTTGACGACCTACAGCAGAAAAAATCCCCAAAAATCATCGCTGAAAAATTTCACCTGGGATTTGCGATCGCAATTGTCGAAACAGTAAATAAACTCCGTCAACAACACCCATTCAAGCAAGTAGCTCTCACCGGAGGAGTATTTCAAAATCGTATCCTCCTAGAACAAGTAACCAACCGTTTACAAAAATCAGGAATCAAAGTACTCACCCACAGTTTAGTTCCCTGTAACGACGGTGGATTATCCCTCGGACAAGCTGTAATTGCAGCAGCGAGATATTTGGAAGAGGGAGGGAGTGAGAGAGTGAGAGAGTGAGGGAAATAATTATTAATTTTTAATTCCCAAATAACAACTCGCTACTTTTAATTATCCCATGTCCAATTTTCAACTATCAATTAAGAAATGTGTTTAGGAATACCCGGTCAAATAATAGAAATAACTGATATAACAAACAAACTAGCAACAGTTGATGTTAGCGGAGTTAAACGTCAAGTAAATATCGCTTGTATCGTAGACGAAGAACATCCACCCGAATCATGTGTTGGAGATTGGGTATTAGTTCATGTCGGTTTCGCTATGAATAGAATTAACGAAAAAGATGCAAAAGAAACACTACAGCTACTCCAAGAAATGGCTGAATTAATGGTTGACTACTAAAAAAGTTAGGAGTTATTAATAGAAAGTACCAAGTAGTAAGTAGTAAGTAGCAAGTGAATAATTATTTATATTATCTTCACTCTTCCAATTACCGATTACCAATTACCATTTAAATGAAATACGTAGATGAATTCCGCGACATTTATAAAGCTGAAGCTCTAGAATGGCAAATTCAAAAGTTAGGAAATTTATTAAAGAAACCCGTTAAAATAATGGAAGTTTGCGGGGGACATACGCATTCTATCTTTAAATATGGCATAGAAGAACTTTTACCACCTTCAGTTGAATTAATTCACGGTCCCGGTTGTCCTGTATGTGTAATGCCAAAAGGTAGAATAGATGATGCTATTTCTATTGCTCAAAATCCAGAAGTTATTTTAACAACTTTTGGTGACACAATGCGGGTACCGGGTTCAAAAATAAGTTTGCTGCAAGCAAGAGCAAATGGTGCTGATATTCGTATGGTTTATTCACCATTAGATTGTTTACAAATTGCAAAAAATAATCCTGAAAAAGAAGTAGTATTCTTTGCGATTGGTTTTGAAACAACCGCACCAAGTACAGCATTTACAATCTTACAAGCAGCAGCAGAAAATATTAACAATTTTAGTATGTTTTGCAATCACGTTTTAGTGATTCCTGCACTCAAAGCATTACTAGATAACCCCGACTTGAGGTTAGATGGTTTTGTCGGGCCTGGTCATGTAAGTATGGTAATTGGGACAAATCCTTATGAGTTTATTTCTCAAGAATATAATAAACCAATCGTTATTTCCGGGTTTGAACCTCTGGATATTTTACAATCGATTTGGATGCTATTGTGGCAGCTTGTAGAAAATCGCTGCGAAGTAGAAAACCAATATAGTCGTTTAGTAGAAGAAAACGGAAATCAGCAAGCAATCGCAGCAATAAATAAAGTATTTCAAGTGCGAAAAACATTTGCTTGGAGAGGTTTAGACGAAATACCATACTCCGGTTTAAAAATTAATTCTGAATATTCAAAATTCGACGCTGAAGAAAAATTTACTATTCCTAATTTAAAAATACCAGACCATAAAGCTTGTCAGTGTGGAGAAATTCTCAAAGGAGTTTTAAAACCTTGGGAATGCAAAGTATTTGGAACAGCTTGTACCCCAGAAAAACCAATCGGTTCCTGCATGGTTTCCTCCGAAGGTGCTTGTGCAGCTTATTATAAATACGGAAAAAAATAGTTAACAGTTAACAGTTAACAGTTAACAGTTAACAGCGAATATTTATCAAACTAGTAACTGGTTATAAATAATCTAAAATCTAAAAACCAGAATAAAACACCCATTGTTAAAATATAAAATCCAAAATCTAAAATCCAAAATCCAAAATCGAATTATGCCATTTATTACTATTCAAATTGCTAAAGGACATTCCATAGAAAAGAAAAGAGAATTAGCCAAAGCTATTACCGACGCAATGGTTTCGACGATGGGTACAAAACCAGAGTGGGTCACAATCCATATTGACGAATTTGAACGAGACAATTGGTCAGTCGGAGGTACATTACATTCCGATAAACACAAAGGAAGACATGAAGAAAAAGGAGTTTAGTTTAGAAGGAAAGGGGAGACAAGACCAAGATAACAATTAACTCCTAACTCCTAACTCCTAACTCCCAACTCCTAACTCCTAACTCCTAACTCCTAACTCCTAATTTTAATAACTCTCTACTCCCTTCTCAAATACAAAATACCAACCCCTGTGCAAAATATTTTTTTTAAAAACCTCGAAAAAAACCGTAAACGAAAAGCGAAAATAACAGATACTCATATCACCCTTGCTCATGGTAGTGGTGGAAAAGCCATGCGCGATTTAATCGACGATATTTTTATTTCTACTTTTAATAACCATACTCTTTCTCAACTAGAAGACCAAGCAAAATTAGATTTATCAAAATTAATTAAATTTGGAGATAAACTAGCTTTTACAACGGATTCTTATGTTGTAGACCCTTTATTTTTCCCCGGTAGCAATATTGGTGAATTAGCTATTAATGGTACCGTCAATGATTTAGCTGTCGGTGGTGCAAAACCTTTATATTTAACCTGTAGTGTAATTTTAGAAGAAGGTTTATCTATAGAAACATTACGAGAAGTTGCTCAAAGCATGCAAATTGCAGCACAAAAAGCCAACGTACAAATTGTCACTGGAGATACAAAAGTTGTTCAACGTGGTGCTGTAGATAAACTGTTTATCAATACAACCGGAATTGGAATTATTCGTCCTCATATTTGTATCTCCGCTAGCAATATAAAACCTGGAGATGCGATAATTATTAATGGTGAAATCGGAAATCACGGTACTGCAATTTTAATTGCTCGTGGGGAATTAGCATTAGAATCAGATATTAAAAGCGATTGTCAGCCATTAAATGAATTAGTTGCAAGAATACTCGATGTTTGTCCAGAAATTCATGCAATACGAGATGCAACTAGAGGTGGTTTAGCAACAGTTTTGAATGAATTTGCTTTAACTTCCAATGTCGGAATTCGTCTTGAAGAAGAATCAATTCCCATTCGAGAAGAAGTCAAAGGTGTTTGTGAAATATTAGGATTAGAACCTTTTTATCTAGCAAACGAAGGTAAATTAGTAATAGCTGTAGAAAAAGAAAACGCTAGCAAAGTTTTATCCGCAATGAAATCCCATCCAGCAGGAAAAAACGCTGCAATTATCGGAGAAGTCACCGACTCACCCCAGGGAATAGTCTCTTTAAAAACTAGCTTCGGAGCAGAAAGAATTATTGACATGCTAGTCGGAGAACAATTACCAAGGATTTGTTGAAAAATAGTTAGGAGTTAGGAGTTAGGAGTTAGGAGTTAGGAGTTATGAATTAGGAGTTAGGAGTAATAAGTAGATAATTATTATTCTTCCCCTTATAACTGTTCACTGATAACTGTTCACTGATAACTGTTCACTGATAACTGTTCACTGTTCACTGAAAATGCATGAACTTGGAATTACTCAAAATATAGTATCAATTGTTGTGGAACATGCTCAGGGTAAAAAAGTCCAGCGAGTTTTATTAGAAATTGGTAAGCTATCAGCAATTATGCCAGATGCAGTACGGTTTTGTTTTGATATTTGTTCCCAAGGAACGGTTTTAGAAAAAGCAAATTTAGAAATTATTGAAATTCCTGGTTTAGCTGTTTGTACTGAATGCGGTACAGAATTTATTTTAGAAAAACCTTTTGGGAAATGTAATTGTGGTAGCAATCGACTAAATTTGATTGCTGGGGAAGAATTGAAAATCAAGGAAATAGAAGTAGAAGAATTATGTGTGTAACCTGCGGTTGTTCTGATGACAATGCTAAGATTACTCATCCTCAAACGGGTGAAGTTGTGGTGGTAGATTCTGATGATAATAACCATCATCATACTCATACTTTACCCGATGGTACGATAATCAATCATTCTCACAGCGATGATAAGATTAACGATGCATCAATTCACGCCAAAATTCATCATACTACTATCTCTTTAGAACAAAATATTTTAGCTAAAAATGATTTGATAGCAGCACAAAATCGCGGATGGTTTAAAGGTCGAAATATTCTCGCTTTAAATTTAATGAGTTCCCCAGGTTCGGGAAAAACAACTTTATTAACTCGTACTATTAATGATTTAAAAAATAAATTAACTATTAGTGTAATTGAAGGTGACCAAGAAACAATCAATGATGCTAAAAAAATTGAAGCAACTGGCTGTAAGGTTGTCCAAATAAATACTGGAACTGGCTGTCATCTTGATGCTTTGATGGTAGAAAAAGGATTACAGCAGCTTAACCCCAACCTTGATTCGGTAGTCATGATTGAAAATGTGGGAAACTTAGTTTGTCCGGCTTTATTTGATTTGGGAGAACAAGCAAAAGTTGCGATTCTTTCTATCACCGAAGGAGAAGATAAACCAATCAAATATCCTCATATTTTCCGCGCTAGTAACGTAATGGTAATTACAAAAATAGATTTATTACCTTACGTGCAGTTTGATGTTGCAAAATCTATCGAATATGCACGAGAGGTTAATCCCAATATACAGATTTTTCAAGTTTCTGCACTTAGTGGAGAAGGTTTAAATGATTGGTATCAATGGTTAACAATGGAAATTAATCATCAGTTGTAAGTGACAATACTTGGTTTACCAACTGTGATGCTATACATAATGAAAGCGATGATACTATTGCAATAATTATACAGAATAGTAATAACCAAGCCCAATCCCAGAAAACTAATATTTCCATAATTATGTCTCTATTATTTACATATAATAATTAATTATCAATCTAAACTAAACTAGGTCTATATAAAGAGTTATATCATTACAATCAACTGTAACTTCATAATTAGTTTATATATCATCTATTTTACAAGACTTACCCAAAGCTAGTTTTTCATGGCAGACGAAACGGAGTATACTCTTATTTTACTTATAGAAATTATTAAAAAATATTGATATCTACCTATTTTATCCAATCATTTATTTCATCAGAATAAAATATCATATACTTTTTCTAAAATTATAAAATAAAAAAAATACAGTATTAAAGTCGTTTGTCATAGAATAATGTCTTCTTCATCAGTCTATTTACTAAAATAATTCTTTTTCAAATAACCAGTAAATTCGCCACCCACCAGGAAATAATGTTAAAACCGTGGTACCTTTTTAAACTCATTTCATCAATATGGTTCGTCGCATCGGTTATTGGTTGGAATCTCGTTTTTCGGCTCCAGCATATGCTGGTTTGGTTTTAGCAGGTATTTCATTATGCTTTTTCGGAGCAGCTATGAATACTATGGCTGGCTGGTTGTATGTTATCAGCGGTCTAAGTTTTGCTTTGCTGGGTTATGCTGCTGTTTTACCCCCGAAATCTCTCAAGGGTTTGGAACTTAAACGAAAAACGATTCAACCAGTTACCGCTGGTGATGATTTAACCGTTGAATTAGAAATTTTTAATCAAACTAAAAAACCGGTTTCTTTATTACGGATAGAAGATAAATTACCTTTTGTCTTAGATAAACCACGGTTGCAACCAATTGAAATTATCTCATCAAAAAATACTTACAATTGGGTATATTATCAACCTACCGAACGTCGGGGTATTTATCGTTGGCAGAATGTAGAATTAGCTACCGCTGCACCTCTAGGACTGTTTTGGAGTCGTCGTCAGCGAGAGTTAGCTGCAATCGCAATTGTTTATCCAAAAGTATTACCGTTGCAATCTTGTCCTTTAGTAGATGATATGGGCAAAGAAGATAGTAGCAAAGGACAACCACGGGGCAATCCCTTACAGACAGCTACACAAGGACTTACCCGCTCCCTGCGCCCCTACCGCACGGGGGACCCTTTACGATTAATTCACTGGCGGAGTAGCGCTCGCTATGGAGACTTACGAGTACGAGAATTGGAAATGTTGACCAGCGGACAGGAAATTATTATTGCTTTAGATAACGGTGAATGGGAAGAAAACAACTTTGAACAGGCAGTAATTGCCGCAGCTTCGATGTATTTTTATGCTCTCAAACAAGAAATGCAGGTGAGATTATGGACTGCTGCTACGGGATTGATTAATAGAAGAAGAGATGTACTTGAAGCTTTAGCCGCAATTCATCCCCAAGATGAAGTAATTAAACCTCAACCAACCGATAAACCTTTAATTTGGTTAACACAAAATCCTTCTACCTTTGCTTCCCTTCCTTACAGCAGTCGTTGGATGTTGTGGCAAGATATTTCATCATCGCAACAGCAATTTGTGATTAATAGAGATGCTCCAGGAATTGTTATCGACTCCGAACAATCTTTGCAATCCCAACTACAAAAAACGTTGAATTAATAATTATTTGGGCTATTCCGTGCTTGGTATAGCTATTTAAATAGTTTTTCAATGGCATAGATACAAAAGATTACCCTAGTGGGTGATTAAAAATTTGCATGCTTGTTTCACACTATAAATAAGAGGATATTTAAACCTGAAGACAAGCTTTAAAAGCTGTTTAAACGGTGAGAATATAGCTAATTACTCTATATTTTGATATTCAATACAATATTTTTAAATATCCTCTAAGCAAAAGAAAAACAATTATGTGAAAACATAATCTGATAAATTTCCGTAATAAAACATATTCAATATGTTGCCTAAAATTAGCAAAAATCAAAATTTTGCGAACCAATTTCACTGTTGTTTATAAAAAAGGTATCACGATGGTTTCCACTACTAATGTTTCTACTTACGAATTGCTAGTTAAGCCCATTATCGATAGTCCATCATCACCAAATCGGACTGTTATTCAAGGCTATTTTCTAACAATCTCCAACCCCGGCTTTAGTAATTTAAAAATTAGACTGACTTTTAAAGCTCGCACCCCTGATTTTAATTCCAGTCCGATAGTTGCATTTTGGGATGTCGCTGGTACAAATATTCCACTAAATCCTACGTTTAGTTTACCCTGTGTACGTACTTATACTTTTGACCTTCCAGCACTAGACACAGGACTATTTTTACTACTACCAGATGTTACTCAGAGCAGCGTAATCACCAATCGAAATACTGAAATTAGGGGATACGTCAGACTAAGTATTGATTCAGCTTCCGGTGGTACAAACAATCAGAGAACTTTATTATTATCAGCCCAGCAGCGAGGTAGTTTTCTACCCCAAGGTAGTATAAATCCACCAGCAGCAGGTGATTTCGACCAGCTTGCATATGATTTACCTTTAGCTACAGGAGGTTCTGAAGTTACTCTAGAAACCAGACTAAATTCAGCAACTACTACTGTTTCCTTACCAAGTCGCGACCGTATCCTTAAAGCTATCGAAGCAAGTCCAAGTTTCCTTAGTGATATCACTAACGAACCTCTAGCTCAAAAAGTAGCTGAACTTAGCATCGAAGAACAGCAGCGTATGTTGTATGTTTTGCTGGAGCGTTTTATAGAGACAGAGACTTCTGAGATTACTTCTCCAGAAAGTCGAATCGAGCTACAAGCAAATGGTGATTTAGCCGATGATGTGTCTGAAATTATTGAGGCTGATGCTTTAAATTCATAATTAATCAATTCTGACCAAATGTAGAGACGTAGCAGTGCTACGTCTCTCAACGTTAAAAACGAACCCCTCCACAAACAATGCATCTCTCCGCTGTTTCAACAACAAAATAAAAACATGATTCTTAGCAAATTAAATACTGCCAAGTCGATTAAATTTAGAGACAGTGTAGAAAATTTTTCTTTCAAGTCTTTTTCTAATAGTTGGGTTGCGATTCATCCCAATCCAAAAGGAATTATTCAATTTATCGGAAGCTTTGTATTTG
>CAKZYM010000409.1 GCA_937884685.1 uncultured Calothrix sp. | reverse complement strand
TTTAGTCTCTAAATACTTCTTAACCCCTCTTTAGTAATGTTGTTGTTTAGTAGTTCATTTCATCAGTTCTGATGGGTTTAAAATTAATACATAAAGTTCTTTTCTCCCCCTGCTCCCCTGCTTCCCCTGCTCCCCCTGCCTGCCTTCACCCGTCAATTTTAATGAAAAGGACTACTAAGGTGCAAGAGCGTTACCGCGAATCAAGCTAGCAATGGTTTTGGCAGTGATTTTCATTTGGGTAATAGGGTTTGCTGGGACAACTGTTTTATATAGATAGCTGTCAAAAGTTAAGCGCTGCACGTCTAAATCTCCACACATTTCGACGAATGCTTCGCGGGTCGCGTCGGAACGGTAGAATACGTTTTGCAAGATATCAAGTACTTTGTAAGTGAGACCGTATTTCTTGTCACAACGTTTTAGATAAACTTTTAAATCTGCTTCG
Source organism: uncultured Calothrix sp. (assembly GCA_937884685.1). Taxonomy (GTDB): domain Bacteria; phylum Cyanobacteriota; class Cyanobacteriia; order Cyanobacteriales; family Nostocaceae; genus Rivularia. Next base: position 4,896 of record CAKZYM010000409.1, on the reverse strand, counting down.
GTGGGAATAGATTGTCCGCTGTTGGAAAATTCGACAATTGTTTCAGCACACATCCGTCCGGATTTTGCTGCAAAGTAAATCCCTTCTCCAGAAGATTTGGTCACGTAGCCGGCCGCATCACCCACTAATGCAATCCTTCCAACAACGCGACGAGGACGGGGATGTTCGGGGATGGGATGCGCTTCTACTTTAATGATGCTACCACCATCGAGTTTTCTAGCTGCACGAGCGCGAATACCAGCTTGCAATTGCTTAATGCTGGCTTTATGAACATGCATCGTACCAGTACCAACGGCTACGTGGTCGTACTTAGGGAATACCCAAGCGTAAAAATCGGTAGAAACATCATTACCGACATACATTTCTGCTAAATCGTTATAATATGCCATCTTGTCTTCTGGAAGACGGATGCGTTCTTGGAAAGCAATAGCATAGTTATAATCCCCAGCATCCATTTCTTTGGCAATACGGGAGTTTGCTCCGTCAGCACCAATAATTAAATCGACTTTTAAGGTTTTAGCAATACCTTTTGCAGCACCTTCTTTATGGTCAATATAGTGGATTGTATAAGGGTCTGTATTATTTTTGGGAAAATCTAATTTATGAACGGTAGCATTAATTAAATGAGCGCCTAATTTAGCAGCTCGATTTCGCATGAAGCCATCCAAAACTTCACGACGACACATTCCTATATATTCGTCTTGATTAACTAAATTGATATCAACCTCACGATTAGAGGGTGAAATCATCTTCATTTTCCGTACTTGACGGTCGATGATATCTGCCGGAAGGTCGAACTCATCAACCATGCAAAGCGGTATAGCACCACCGCAAGGTTTAGCATTATCTAGTTTGCGCTCAAATAAATATGTTTCAATCCCTGCCTTCGCTAAAGTTTCAGCAGCAGATGAACCCGCAGGACCCGAGCCTACAACAGCAACCCGAAGTGTCGGCATGTTTTCTCCCATACTTGACATTACCTCGAAGCATCGTATCACGGAGTTTTGACCGATTTTCCGCTTTACCCCCAGGATTTAATTGAAATGCAACATTCCTTAATTTTTCTACACACCGCAGCAGGTTTGACCTTTCCCCTCTATGGAATCCATCAGTTTTTATCAGACAGAACACCAGTCTTAAGCCCACCCATGTCCCTGTACTACTTTAGATATCTTGGTAACTTGTTTTCTGGGCAAAAATCTCACAGCTTCAGCCATAATTCTATTTTTGGCACCCGGAATTACAACAGTTTGACCTGTCATTAAGCCGCGATAACCAATCTCAGCTACAGTTTTTGCATCCATCATCTTCATATCTTTTATTCGCTGAGAATTTTCTGTTCCGGTTCTTTGATGAAAACCAGATTTTGTAGGTCCAGGACAAAGAACAGTTACGCTAACTCCAGTATCTTCAAGCTCGTTGGCAATTGCCTCTGAAAACGACAAAATATAAGATTTAGTTGCAAAGTACACTGACATCAAAGGACCTGGTTGAAAAGCAGCCGTCGAACTGACATTTAATATCTTACCTTCGCCTTGCTCTACCATATGTCTGAGGAATAATTTAGTTAAATGCGTCAAACACACCGCATTTATCTGTATCATTTCTAGTTCGGATTTCAAATTAGTTTCATTAAACAATCCATAGATACCAAATCCAGCATTATTAACTAGTACATCAATTTGAATCGATGCTTGCTGTAACTCTAAATAAATTGCGTCTGGAGATGTTGAAATAGATAAATCTATGGCAATACTTTTAACATGAATTCCATGTTCTTGAGTAAATTTTTCCGAAATCTCAATTAATTTTGGTTCGTTTATATCTACCAATACAAGATTGTAATGCTGGCTGGCAAAAATACAGGTTAATTCATAGCCTATTCCGCTACAAGCTCCAGTAATTAGAGCAGTTTTTCGACGCTGACGATGATTTTTTAAGTCCATGAAATAAGAGAAGATAAATCGAAATAAAAAATGAAAAGTGCTGTCTCAGGGAGCCACTTTTATAGACTAGATATCAGACGTTTAATGTCGTTATTGATAATTTATAATCATCGTATATTAGTTAGTATAGAAGAAAAATAAGGATATAATCTTGCACGTTCAGATAGGTGTTGATAATTGGAAAACAACTGATACACCCAACTAATATAAGAAAAAATGAATAGTTTGGCAGTATCTTAACTGCCAAACGAAAAAAACATTATTGCTTATAATCCCTTATATTACAGTTATTATTTGTAATAATGGATTCATTAATTTCATCTATATGATAACCACTTATTACACATCAAAGAGGGTTTATCATATCAGCTTATTTCGGATTACCTGAAGACAATATTGGAACATAAGTAGCAATAAAGGAAAATATAGTCTACTCAGGAGTTAAGAAATTAGTTTTTACGAAACATCATTGACATTTCTGTGTGATAGCTCAACCAATAGCCAAATAGCACATAGAAAATCATTTTATAAGATGTTAGGGCTTTTCTTAATTCTATTGGCTCGTGAATAGTGTCTAAAGAACCATCACACATCCGTTGATACTGATTCCAAGCACGAGTATTAACTCCCATCCAAGGTGTATCATGATAAGCGCGGTCACGAAACTCAACAGCTTGCCAATTCTGACAATTCCCTAAATATTCCAGAGCTTGCGGAGTGTAGACATGAAAATGATATGGAACATGAACGGGGTTGTAGAAATCGGATATATTGGGTTTCGTTAAGTCTATATTTGCTGCGTTAGGTGTTCCTATGAGAATGTAACCACCAGGTGCAAGCAAACCGTCTAATTTAGACAATAATTTTCTTGGGTCTTCAACATGTTCGATAACATCTTGAAGTAATATGTAATCAAATGGCGCTTTTGTAAGAATAGTGTCATTACCAAACCCGTTTTCGGAAGCGTAAGGGTCATAACCGTAAGACTTTGAGAATCCTTTTTTTCGCAAGTATTCTATAAATAAACCGTTAGCACAGCCATAATCAAGAATGGAATGAGCTTTCGAGAATCCATGCTTAATTAGCTGTCTAGATAATTTTCCATAGCAAAGGCGCATTTCCCACGTTAATTTTGCATCGGCTATGGGATATTCTTCATAGTATGGTGCTATGTCAACAATATCTAAACTATGAATGGTTTGGCAATCAGGACACCGCCAAATTTTAAAAGAATCTTTTTGAAAGGCTCTAACATTACAGTTAAAATCACTAAAAATAGATTCATTTTTTTCGTCAATTTGATAATCGCATATTACACATCTAGTTCTCTTATTCTGTATTTTATTTTGGTCTTGTTCAACAGAAGCAACTTTTTTTTGATATATTGGATAGCAATTTTCAGACATTAATTATATCGAGTAACGACTCCACAAATAATATCAAATGAAAAAGGAAAATTTACACTATTAGTGATAAATTATTTATGAATTTAATTAGCTATTACAGATAATGCTCATTTATCTAAAAATAATGTTTTTTAAATACAAAAAGAGATGTTATAAAATTAATATTTTCTACGATATATCTGTATTTAAAGATATTAGATGTTAATCGTAATAGATGCAGCTGCTTATTTGAATATTTATGGAATTGCCTGCTATATTTAACGTGCTATCAAAATGATTGTAGGTGAAATTATATTTTTCTCTATTTCTTAAATTTTGGTTCGTGTATAATTCTTAGTACTGTGCCAAAGTTATCCTGGCGAGGCTGTAGATAGGTTGAAGAATAAAAATGCTATTACATCAGCGCTTGGAGGGATTTAAACCTTAAAATAGCTAGTACGAATGCTACTGCTGGAGCAATAGAACTGGTGGGTTAAGCATTTTCAATGTTAAAATCAATATTTTTGTTATACATCTATCTATTTTTTATAAGTAGGCAGAGGTAAAATAATTATTCCTTGCATGGATTTGCATGGAACATAATTGTGCTTTTCTTTTGGCAGTTCTAAACATATGCTCAACTATTATTTATAGCTAAGTATACTTATTAACTTGAATTTCAAGATTTTTTGACGATTATATAAACTAGTCGTAATATATTTAATTCACGACAATAATAAGTTTTATAAAATTTTTATTTATTGTCATAGATGTTAAGTAGATAATCACTTATTTTAACCAGAGATATAATACGGAAAACCTTTGTGGTGGAGATTTGGAAGCTGTGCGTGATGATTTAAAAGGCTTGGCGATTAATAAAAAAGAACTCCGAAAATTGACGAATCTGCCTATTAACGAAGAATTAGTTTTTATTGTTAATCCGTTAAAATTGTTAGTGCGGCAATTTATTCAAAAGGTTAAAGGACCTGAAGGTGCAACTGCTATTTTTATTGGATTAGCTGCATTACTTAGTAGTTACATTGTATTCGATTTAGTTATCAAGATGTTTGCGAATTGGCTTCAGCTTCCATCTTGGTTACTATTTATCAAAGTCTGTTTTCTTGGCGGTGCTGCTACACAGTTACTATTATATTTTACCTGGAAGAAACGAAATTCTATTGTTGAAGAGAGTCTAACACATTCTTTAAATACTCTTTTGCACGAAGTCGATAGGTTTAATGCTGTGGTTCGGGCAATAGATATTAATGATAAAATCGAAGCCGCAGGTAATTTAGATGTCGGGATTAAAGAGAGAAGGCGAGTTATTGAAGCTCTTGAATATACTAAAGCTGATTTGGTTCGCGCTTTGAAAACTGAAAGAATTTTGAGAGAAAATAAGAAGTTTATTGTTAATAATTCTGAATTACTTGCGAATAATTTGGCAATGTTGACTGAAATGCAAGTTACCGAACAAGCTTCAGAACATGGTCGGTTGCTCAATGAAGCATTAGAGATTGCGATGGATGTACAGCAAGAAATGAGAAGATTGCAGAGTCAGCAGTAAC
>CAKZYM010000408.1 GCA_937884685.1 uncultured Calothrix sp. | reverse complement strand
TAAAAGCTGTTCGACTAAGGGCTAAGGTTGCTTTGGTTGAACCGCTATTTCGTCATGATTTGATTCAAATTCAAGCTATGGTCGAAATTGCTAAGGTTGTTGGTAAATTGAATGATTTAACTCGGTTTGGTTTTCTTAATCAATTTGATGGGGAAGAAAAATCTCAAATATCTTTAGAAAAAATGCTTTTGTGGGGTTCTGCTGTCGCTCAAGGTGTTAGCGAAAGTCTTTCACCTGCTTTTTTAGCTGGACAAGGTGTTGATGTAATTGTAGGTAGCGGTTGGTTCCAAGCTGAGCCGGATTTGAGTTTTGTTGTTAATAATCGCAAGTTACTAGCACGTAATTTTTTACTTGCTACTGGTTCGGTTCCTGTAATTCCAAATATTGAGGGATTGCAGAAAACGGGTTTTTTGACGTTATCGGATATTTATGAGGTTTTAGGAAGTTCTGAACCACCGAAAAGCTGGGTAATCCTTGGTGGTACACCTCAAAGTGTGGAAATCGCTCAAAGTTTAGCAAGATTGGGTTATGAGGTCACGTTTATAGTTAGTAGTCCTTATGTTGTTTCTCCTATTGACCCGGAAATTGCTCGGCTGTTACAAGCCCAGTTAGAGGTTGAAGGAATACGTGTTTTGACGCAATCAACTGTTACTCAAATTCGACAAATCGAAGGTAAAAAATGGCTGCAAGTAAGGGACATAGCAGTTGAAACTGATGAAATACTAGTTGCTGTAGCCGAACAACCTTTTATCGAATCTTTGAATTTAGCTGCTGTAGGGGTCAAATATAATTCTCGTGGTTTATCGGTTAATAAAAAGCTACAAACTACCAATCATCGGATTTATGCTTGTGGAGATGTGATTGGCGGTTACAATTTACCAAATATTGCTAATTACGAAGCGAAAATAGCGGTAAAAAATGCTCTATTTTTCTCTAAAAATAAAATAGATTATCGGGCTATTCCCTGGGGAATTTTAACTCAACCGACATTAGCACAAGTTGGTTTAACAGAAAGACAAGCTAAAAATCGATATGATAAAAACGATATTTTAGTTTTACGGCAGTATTTTAAAACGTTAGCATCTGCTCAATTAACAGATGAAACTACAGGACTTTGTAAAATAATTGTTCGTCGTAATGGTGAAATATTAGGAGCTTCTTTGTTAGGAGCGGAAGCTAGGGAATCAATAAATATAATCGCTTTAGCTATTAGTGAAAAAATAAAAATTAATAGACTAGCCAATTTATCACCAGTTTATTCAAGCTTTTCCGAAATCATCGAACAAACAGCACAGGAATGGAATAAGCAAAGATTTGAAAGTCCTCGTTTGCAAGATTTTTGGGATAGTGTATTTTACTTTTTACGTAATAGGATGTAGGAGATAACTTGTTCCTTGTCTCTGGCAAGGAATACAGTATTGGAGGCTCTGCCTTCAGTGTAGTGTATATAATACTAGAGGCAGAGCCTCTTGAAATGGCATTCCAAGCCGGAGACTTGGAACGATTAATAGCCTGGGAACCAGTGTATTTTTAATCTTCAATCCAAAATCCAAAATTCCCTAATCCCGATTCCTCTTCTTTTCGGGTAATGAAGCGTTACCGATACCTTGGAGAACACCACGAACTACTAGACCGACTCCTCTACCAACTATTCGGGTGAGGACGAAAACTACACCGTTTCCTAGAAAGGATACTACGGATTGTATGCGGGGTGTGGCTGCATCTCGCAATTCTAGTAATAAGGTAACTACTAACGGGATTCCTCCAAGTTCAGCTAGTTCGCTGTTGCGGGGTGCGTATACAAAAGCTTTGGCTATACCGCGAGGTGCAAGGACAAGTAGCTCGTGACGACTCTCGAATATTTCTTGGGGTTCTCCTACGTAATTTTGCCAGCGATATTTCCACGATAAATCGTTTCTGAAGCGCTCAATTTCTCTGGTGGAAATTAATGCGCGGTTATAATAATCTTTTTTGATAACTTCTACGTCGGCTAGTCTGTTTAATAATGGCTGTATGACGGCATTAGCAATATGAATCAGCATATTTTCCAGAATCATAGCAGCGTGTTCGTTGGCTTCTTCGCTCCCTGGGGAATAAAGCGTATTATCTATGTATAGCTCTGTTTGAAATATTAAGTAAGATAATAATTCGCTTATAAAAGGGATATTTTCAATAATTTCCGTCTTGATTATTGCTTCATTTTCTAGCAATATTTTGACAATTTCTACTTCTATATTGCCGATTTTTATTCGCGAAAATTTGCCAAAGTATTCTTTAGTAGCTGCTTCCCATACATCTACTAATAGTTGATTTTTGACATCACTAAATAAGTTTACTTCGACTCCAGAAGTACGCAATTCATCTAGGGAATCCGCAAATTTTTGCAGTAATAAATAAAGTAGTTCTCGCTTTTTATCTTCTCTTAAAATATCTATTTCTAAAGGAATATCAGTTACGTTTTGTAAGTTGAACTGAAGTTTATTAATACAAGATGCAAGTAGGGTTGCTTGTAAAGCTCTGGGACTGAGTAAAGGTGGAGAAAGGGGTTTAATCGCTGAGTTGGTGACAGTAAGAGTACTGCTTTCTAGTTTGGGTGATGCTAATTCTGGGGAAGGAATAAGAGGATTAGCAGTAGTTTCATCTTGTGCTGGTAATGAATCTACTAAATTATCGAGCAACCACTGTGCTGCAAGTAGTTCTCGTCGTCTTCCAGCTAAAATAGCTTTGTTTAGTACTGTTAATCCGGGAATTTGCAGTTGTCTGGTAACTTCTGTCAAGTTAGGTTTGATATAACTGGTTCCCGATTCACGCAAATTATTGCGTAATTTATAAATCAAAGAGTTCTGAGATTTACGTTTGGGGAGCAATGTTTCCTCTAATGTTTCACCATTCCATTCTCTTAATTGTTGGGATTGGTAAATCCAATAGGAGTTTCCTCCTCCAGTATGTTGCATTGCAATAATTAACTCGGAAATTGGAGTACCTTTAGGACAATAACCATTTACTCCTTCTGCTTTTAAAGCTAAGAGCATTCCGGGTTGGAGAATGTGACAAAGCAGCAAAATGGGCAAGTTTGGGTACTGAGTTTTCAACTGTCTAATTAGTTGTAAACCAAGTTCTTGACGATTCGAGGAGCGATTATTATCTGGTTCTAAAACTACCAAATTTACCTGATTGGGGTCTTGTTGCGCCAATTCTGCTAAGATTTGCAGCGCTGTAGTGTAGGTTTCAGCTTCTGCTACGATTTGCAATTCGGGAAATTCTTCGAGAGTTTGACGCAATCCCAATCTAAAAATGGGGTCAGAATCAATTAACAATAATTTTAGAGGGCTATCGCTCATAGTTAATCCACGTTTGGAACGTTTTTTTGATGCACCTTTTGGTAGAAGGGATGAAGATATTATTTAGAGTAGCGAGTCGAGAGTAACGAGTAATAATTAAGGAATAGTATGGATAAGAAGACGACAACATTAATAAATTAGTAGTTTATTTAATGGTTCTGGCTACTTGTTACTCGCTACTCGCTACTTGCTACTCACAACTCATAACTCCTAACTCCTAACAAAATACTCAATATTCATAACTCTTAACTCCTAAACTGTTGGTTTTAATTTCTTTCTTCGCAATCTAAAAATCTAAATCCTAAAATGAATAACAATTACCGTATTCAACCTTTACTTAGTATTTAAATGAATTTGAGCATTCGGCATTGGTTGGTAGAAAATTATATCGAAATAAGTCATATAAAAGCGTGTTCGCAGGGACAAATGACGGGTGTCAGCTTGCGAATTATTCAGGATATGGAAGTTAAAAGCCCCTTACCTTTTGATATATGTACTTTAGCAGAAGTTTGGGAAGTTCCTTTAGGGTCTGCTTTTTATGAAGTTGGTATTTTTGCTAGATTGACTAAGAGCATTTTAGGTTTATTAGGAGGAAATAAGCCTTTTAATCGTAATGAAGCTACTTGGTTGGCTTTTCAAGCTGCTTATTTACAAGCTTTGGAAGAAGTTTTGATTGAAGAACAATGTCTTTCCCGAGTTTGGTTGGAGAGAGAATTATTACCTTTAGGTCAGCAAGGAATAAACCAACAGGGGAACAAAGGTGTTTTATTCGCGAATGTTTCTGAAAAACATTTTGGGGATGAGTATTTACAAGATTTAATAAAAAATCTGCGCGAAGAAAAATTAACTGATGTTCAAGCGGAAGAAGCGCTATTAAATGTAGAGTATTCTTCTTTTGTAGAACAAATTAGCCAGACTGCTGTAGCTTGGTTGGTTGCTAATAGGGTTCTAGAAGTAGAAGCAGAATTAATTATACAGCGATTAAATAATAAACTGTTAGGACATTTGATTATGGTGGTGAGTGAAAATTCTACCACTTTGGCTCAGTTACAAAAGTTTTTTGAGCTTGGAAATTATGTCGAATTTAATTCGACAGTAAGTCGCCATAAATCTGACGATTATCTAAATATTTATAAGGAAAATTATCGCGCAAGTTTAATAACAAAGCTTGGCGAACCGCTATTAATGGAATCTTTTTCTCTTAAAGATGTATACGTCCCGCTTACTGGTGTACCTTTAACAGGAAATCATGAGCCTGTGGATTTGATGAAATGGGTGGTTTCGCAATTAGATGATTTGGAAACTATTACTGTAATCGAGTCAGAATCTGGTTATGGTAAAACTAGTTTCTGTCAAATACTAGCCGCACGAATAGCCCAAAAGCTTTATCCAGAGTGGATACCTATAAATATTTGTCTTAGCGATATTAGCAGAGGTGATAATTTACAAGAAACACTTCAATCTGCTTTTTTTGATAATTCTGAAGTAGATTTATCTTCTTGGCTAGCTGATTCTAAAACTAAATGCTTACTAATACTTGATGGATTGAATGAACTACCTAACTGCGCTGATAATAAGATGTCGGTTGCTATTTTTATACAACAAATAATTGATTTTCAATCGCAGTTTTCACATAAAATTATTTTGACAAGTCAAAGTGTAGCTCTAGAAGATATTTTTAGTAAATCACCATCAAAATTACAGCGCATCAAAATTCAACCTTGGGAACAACATGACTGGAAGCAATGGTTTGCGAATTGGTCAAAAGTTCAATCGATGAAAGTTGCTCAAAAGTTCTTTAAGTTTCTTAAGAAGAATAAGGCATTTTCTAAAAAATCTCACTTTTTACTTGCAGATTTAGTCCGTCAACCTTTGATGTTGTATTTACTAGCAGTATTGCATCGGGACGAATTACTTGATGATGAAATATTGGCATCTGCTACCAACCCTCAGATAACAAATACTGCTGTGGTGTTGTGGAAAATTTACGAACGTCTCAATCAATGGTTATTTGGTTATCCAGTTCGCAGTATTAGTCAAAAATTACTAGCTTCATCCGCTTCTGGTCACATTCACCGTACCCCAGAAGCGATTAATTTACTAACCAAAAATCACCATCCCCAAAAATTAATTGAGGGATTACAAGCAGTAGCACTGCAATTTTTGCATTCAGGAAAGAAAAGTATTAATTTAAAAAGTATTAACTCAAAAGCTGATTTTAATCAATTACCAGTATTTTATTTCAATAAAGGAATATATAGGAAAAGGGAAAAAGAATATATCAATTCTACGATGCCCAATGCCCAATTCCCAATTCCCAAAACAAAATTCTCTCATTCTAAATTCGGGGAATACCTTTGTGCTGCATCGATTATAAATAAGTTAAAAGCTTTAACTAAAAGCAGTCATAATACTTATGGAGAAATAATTTTTTCCATAGATTCTCCATGCTGTGTTGCAGAACATATATATCATTTACTTGGCTACGGTATTCTCACAAGAGAAATTGAAGAACTTGTAATTGAGGGATTACGACAAGAACAAAAGCATGAATTCTCTTTTGAATTATTATGCAGTCGCTTGCTACCTTTCTGGTACACTTACTGTGGTGGACGTTGGTTAGATGAAGGAATAGCCCATAAAGCTTGGTCTTATTTTAGAAAATTAGATAATCCGATAAATGTAGAACAGGTAAATGCAGCTGTCGGAATCAATATATTTTTACTTCTTAGTGCTTGCTATAGAGAAACAAAAAGCACTTTTTCACCTTGCGGAAATCCATCTTCTTTAATAGAATCTCATCCTCAAGCACTAACAAGATTAATTGCAAAAACAGCAGTTTTTCACCCAGACATTACAAGACAAAGAATTAATGAAAAATCTTTGACGTTTCTCAATTTAGTAAAAGCTGATTTAACAGAAGGTATGTTATCTGGAGTCAATTTTGCCAATACAGATTTAGCAAATGTCCAGTTAAAAGACGCTTGTTTATCTGGAGGAAATCTTGTAGATGTAAACCTTACTGGTGCTGATTTAACAGGTGCTAATTTAGCAAATGCTAATCTTACTAATGCCAAACTTACGGGCGCTAATCTTACAGGTGCTAACCTTTTAGGAGTAAATCTTGATTTAGTTAATCTTTCCAATGCTTGCTTATTTCAGGCTATTATTTCTGAGTCTCAAAAAGAAACTGCTGTAGCAAATGGGGCTGTATTTTCTTTAGATAAGTTTGAGGAGCTTAAACGTTTGCTTTCCTATCAGTCGCAAGCAGATGATACGGATACGGGAGAGAAAACGGAGATTGCATCTAACGAATATCCTTCAGTCGGTCAAATAGAAAGCGCTGAAGGTGAACCGAATATGCCTTCTTATTTTGATGATGATACCGAAGATGAAACTGTTTTGACAACTACGGATTTTTGAGGAGTTAGGAATTAGGAATTAGGAATTAGGAGTTAATAAATAAGTAATTTTTTTAATACTTGTTACTTGCTACTTGCTACTTGTTACTTGTTACTTGCTACTTGCTACTTGCTACTTGCTACTTGTTACTCCCTATTCCCTTTTTGAAACAAATATTCTATTCCTTATTTAACAAATCAAAATTATCAAAATTTTCGGATAAAAGATGATGACAAAACCAAGTTAAATTTTGCTTCATAATGGCTCGATACATTCCGGGTTTGTATGGACTGTGAGCGATATTTTTTAATATTACTAATTTCGTTTCTACACCTACATCTTGCAATCCACGATACAGTTCGTAAGCGTTTGATACTGGTACTCTTTTGTCGCGATCGCCATGTTGAATCAAAGTCGGGGTCTGGGCTGAGTTGATATAGTTCATGGGTGAAGTTTTTTGGTATATATCTTTATCGTTCCAAGGAGTATCTCCGAGATAAGCCCGAGTCACGAAACCAGCATCTGTACCAACGTAGTGAGTGACCCAGTTACTAATTCCAGCACCTACGGATATAGCTTTGAATCGATTGCTGTAAGTGGAACAAAATGCGGAAATATAACCTCCCTGACTCCAACCCATAATTCCAACTTTTTCAGGGTCTACATATCCTTGAGCGATTAAAAAATCTACTCCCGAGATCACATCGTCATAGTCACCTACACCCCAGTTCCGGTAGTTTAGAGAACGAAATGCTTCTCCATATCCAGCACTACCTCTATAGTTGGGTTTTAGGACAATAAATCCTTTTTCGATAAAGCTTTCAACAGGATATATTAGGTTGTCTCCCAAGGAAATTGCTAATGATGTACTAACCGGACCTCCATGTACAATAACTAGCAGTGGATATTTAATTTTTGGGTCGAAATCTGGAGGTGTACAAAGAATTCCTTCTATTTCTGTACCGTCGGAACTTGACCATTGAATTAGTTTTTTTCTTGTATAAAGATAATTCTCTAGCAGGTGAGAATAATTAGTTATTTGATTATTATTTAAATAAACTTCAAAATATTGTTTTGAACTAGCTTTTATATAACTAATATTTTGTCCATCAAAGCTGATTGATGCGGATTGAATATAACAATCTTCTTGTTTGATTAGATTATCAATTTCACCATTTTCTTTTACTATACCGATACAGCTATTAGTTTTATCTCGCCAATCAATGACAATTCCATTTTCAATCCACTGTAAAGGATATATATCTTCATCTATTTCTATTTGAGGATAGCTAATGGTTTGTGTTTCTAAGTTGAAGATTGCCAAAAGCCGATTTTGATAAATTATATTATCCCGCTCGAAAGTAAAGCAAATTTTAGTACCTTCGGGAGAAAAAAGGATTCTACCTTTTCTACCAGGATGGGGAATATCTAATTTCTGAACTTCTTGAGATTCAATGTCTAATAAATAAAGCTTGGTGTATTGTGAATCTTCCACACGAGGTGATGGAGCCGCAGCAAAAATTATTTTATCTCCTTTTGCTGAGATATCAAAACTATTAACATTAAGTTGACCTTGAGTTAGCTGTACTGCTAATTCATCTGCTTCTTCTTTGTTTTTTTCTTCCGAATCGTCTTTTTTTTCTCGTAAATCTTTTGGTAAATTAAAACATGCTGTAGTTTTATCTATACCTTTTTGTAAATCTAAATAAAATAAATGCTGATAGCGATATTCACTATCAACATATTCAATATCACCATAAATTTCACGACGTTTTTTAATATTTTTTGGTTCTGGTTCTCTAGCAAGGAAGAAGAAACCATTTCCATCCTTAGACCATTTAAAACTTCTTACACCGTCCGGTGCATGGGAAACCTGGATTCCAGCAATATCTATATTTCTTTTTATAAAAATCTGTTTTCGATTATATCTTTCGTTTGTCTTGACTAAATAAGCTAAAGTTTGAGAATCATTTGACCAGCTAGGTGACGAACTATCTGTATTAGGCTGGTTCAAAGGATAATTTTTGCCATTTTCGTAAATCCAAATATTAAATTGAAAACTATTTTTATCCCAATTAGTGGAGCGCTGAAGGTAAGCAACTTTCTGACCATCTTTGCTTATACATACGTTAAAAATTTTTGGGAAAGCAATAAATTCTTCAATACTTGGATAGTTTTTCTCTAACATCTATCTCTAACTTCTTATAAATAGTAACGGTTTGGTAAATGCATTCAATTGTGCAATAGAAAACATTATCAACCAAACCGATAATAATATTTTTGAACCTTATGATGACTAGTTAATAATAGTGCTTAGCTCGCAAAAGTTTTGATTTTGCGATAAACACAATATCATTTTCTTTACCTGAAATTGGGAATTAAGAATTATCCCTTTTTCCAGAACTATTAATTATGCATTAATATTTCTGCTTCGCTTTGATTATTATTGTGAATCATATCTTTAGCAATTACTCCTGTATTATTCATCGGATGAACAATTTCGACATCAGATGAACTTTTTAGATTATCCGCTACAGCAGTAGATATCGCGAAGAAGATATCGAAAGTGAAGAAAATAGCTAGTAAAACAATAAAAAATGTTCTCTTCATGAATTTAACCTCAATTTACAGCAGACGCACTTAGTAAAATACCAGTTGCAATAATTAGTACTGGGCTAGCCATACTAATTTTTTTTAGTAGCTTTCCATAATTGTTGGAAAACCTTCGAGCGATTGATAAGCCGCTAAGAAACTGAGAACCGGATAGAGTTGTTTGGGGACTATGTATTCAGAAACGAAAAATACTAAAACTCCTAATACAAAGATACTTACGGTATGAGTAATAGTTGTCACTAATCCTAAAAGTATTGCTTGTTTCGCCGTTGCTTGAGAACCTATTAGATAGGTTTTTATCATAGTTTTTCCATGTCCCAGCGTTAAAGCCTGTCCCGCACCAAACAAAAATGTAATTCCTAGTCCTGCGATGACTAAATTAGGTGTTAAGGGAACCTATTAAGTCTTGCTGAATAATTCCCTGCATTATTTTGCTTCCATGTCCGGTTGAGAGCAAAAGCAGATTTTATATTCCACAAAACTATTATTGACAGTAAAATCCAAGAGGTAAATACTTGTTTGTAGAACTTACATACTCGTAACAAAATTTGACATAAATATTGTGGGATTTGTGTTAGATAAATTTTGAAAAAAAACAATATAATTAGTTATTTTCAACTAGCGACCTTTTCCAAAAATGAATAATCGGTATAGCCTTCCTTTCCAGCACCGTAAAATGTTTTAGGATTTGGTTCATTTAAAGGTGCATTTTGCTCAAAACGCTGGGGTAAATCGGGATTTGAGATATAAAATCTACCGAAGGAAACCAAATCTGCATCACTGTTAGCTAAAGCTTTATTTCCGGTTTCTTTGTCAAAACCACCATTAGCAATCACATTTCCCTTGTAAATCTTGCGAAAATAAGGAACTACAGGATTCATCACATTCTTATTTTTCAAATCAATGGGATTGGGTTCCATTAAATGGATGTAAGCCAAACCAAAACGGTTCAAAGCGTCAATTACATAACCAAAAGTTTCTTTCGGATTTGAGTCACCCATACCGTAAAAAGTATTGCTGGGTGAAAGTTTGATTCCGACGCGATTTCCACCCCAAACCTTGGTTACAGCTTCAACAACTTCCAACAAAAACCGCGCTCGATTTTCTACCGAACCACCATATTTATCAGTACGTTGATTGCTAATATCTTCAAGAAACTGGTCGATTAAATAACCGAAAGCTCCATGTAATTCCACACCATCAAAACCAGCTTTCATCGCATTTTCAGCACCGAGAGCAAACTGTTGGACAACTCCAGAAATCTCATCTGTTTCCAAAGCGCGGGGTGTCTCCATCGCTACCTTACCTTCAGGAGTGTGGAGTTCTCCTACTGCTGCGATCGCACTTGGAGCAATAGGCATTTCTCCATTGAGTAACGAAGGATGACAAACCCTGCCAGAATGCCATAATTGCAGAAAAATCTTACCGTTTTTTTGATGTACGGCATCGGTTATTTGTTTCCAAGCTTCAGTTTGTTCGTTGGAGTAAATTCCCGGACAGTTAATGTAGCCATTACTAAGAGGAGACACCATAGTACATTCAGTCACAATCAATCCCGCAGAAGCTCTTTGAGCGTAATATTCTGCCATTAAAGAATTGGGGATGCTGTCAATAGCCCGCAAACGTGTCATCGGTGCCATAACTATGCGATTGGGAAGATTATAGGAACCGAGTTGTACGGGGGAAAACAGATTTGTGTTGGAAGTCATGCAATTTTGGATTTTAGATTTTAGATTTTAGATTACTAAGAAGCGAGTGGGTTTATTTATAAGAAGGAAAATGATGGTCTATTACAATCAATATTTTGATTCGATTAAAAGGCTGATTTACAAGTTGTTGATAAAGATTTAAATCGCTTAATAATACTAAATATTTTTAAATGTTATTAATACAATATTTGTTTTCAATAACGAGAAGGTATGGAGGAAGCCACAGAATCGTATTGAAATTGCTACGGAAAGGTTATATTATTCGACCACATAATTTATAAGGGGTATTGGTAGTGCGACCATCTTGGTCGCTAACCACCACTACCATTGCTTTACCCCCGAGAATTAATGTGGTCAAGTACTAATTAAGAGTATAAGAAATGAAAGCTTATAACTCCTAACTCCTAACTCCTAACTCCTAACTCCTAACTCCTAACTCCTAACTCTTAACTCCTAACTCCTAACTCCTAACTCCTAACTCCTAACTCCTAACCAAGATTAACGATTCACCGGAACCTTACCATTAGTTTCGACTGTTGCCATTTCATCATCTTCTTTTTTAGAAGGTAATAATTGCTTTCGTAAAGACACAATTACAATATACAAAATGGGAACCACAAATAAACTTAAAAACGTGGCAACAAACATTCCTCCAAATACAGCAGTCCCTAAAGATTGACGACTTCCAGCACCAGCACCCTTTGCTATTAATAAAGGAAATATCCCTAATAAAGTTGATAGTGCTGTCATTAAAATTGGTCGCAATCTTTCTTGTGCTGCTCTAACTGCTGCTTTACTAATAGAAAGTCCTTCTTCTCTTAATTGGTTGGCAAATTCTACAATCAAAATTGCATTTTTGGAAGCCAAACCAATCAACATGACTAAACCAACTTGACAAAAAACATCGTTTTCTAAACCCCTTAAATATTGAGCCGATAATGCTCCCAAAATAGCTAAGGGAACTGAGAGCATAATAATCAAAGGGTCGATATAATTTTCGTATTGTGCTGCTAATACTAAAAATACAAAGACGAGACCCAAACCAAATATTAACGGAGCTTGTCCTCCCGATTCTTTTTCTTCTGCTGAAATTCCAGCCCATTCGTAACCAAAGGTTCTTGGTAAGACTTGTGCAGCGGCTGCTTCCATTGCGTCTAAAGCTTGTCCGGAACTGTACCCCGGTGCTGTTTGTCCGTTAATTTCAATGGAACGATAGAGGTTGTAATGGTTTATAGTTTGCGCTCCGGTGGTTGAAGTAACTGTGACTAAGTTACTAATAGGAATCATTTGATTGTTTTGGGAACGGACGTATAATTTACTGATGTCTTCTGGATTGGAACGATATTGAGCGTCTGCTTGAACGTAAACCCGATAAGTCCGCTGTTCCAAATTAAAATCGTTGACGTATCTCGAACCTATATAAGTCTGTAAGGTACTAAAAATATCGTCAATATCTACCTGTAATGCTTTGGCTCGATTTCTATCTACTTCAATTAATAATTGGGGCATATTTGCCGAAAAAGTACTAAAAGCTGCTGCTATTTCTTCTTTTTGAGTAGCTGCTCCGATTAATTCTCCCATTTCTTGCAGCATTACATCTAAGCTGCTATTTCCTCTTCTATCCTGTAGCTGAAATTGAAAGCCGCTAAAGCTACCCAAACCTTGAATTGATGGGGGATTAACTGCTAAAACTCTTGCATCGGTAATCCCACTAAATTGACCCATCAACCTACCAATAATTTCTACAGAAGACTGTCCTTGTCCCGTCCTCTCTCCCCAAGGTTTCAAAGTTGTAAAAATTACGCCGCTATTAGCAGTACTACCGCTAAAACCAAAACCACCGATAGCAAAGGTTCCTACTACTTCCGGTAATTCAAGAATTTGCTTTTCTACCTGTTGCATTACCTTACTGGTGTAGTTAAGCGAAACTCCTTCGGGACCCTGGATAATCGTAATAAAATAACCTTGGTCTTCTTCTGGTAAAAATGCTTGAGGAACTATGGTATAAAGCCAACCCGTTGTGACTAACAAAGCAGCAAATACAACTAATACTAAAAACTTGAGATGCGTTAAACGTTGTAAAATCCATTCATATCCATCTCGTAATGAATCTAAAAACCAGTTAACAGCATCAAAAATTTTATTTAAAAAACCACCACTGCTAGTTTTTCTTCTGAATAATAATCCCGATAAAGCTGGAGTTAAAGTTAAGGCTAAAAAAGTGGAAATTACTACAGCAAAAGCAATTGTTAGCGCAAATTGTCGATAAATTTTACCAGTAGAACCGGGGAAGAATGCTACCGGAACAAACACGGCCATTAACACCAAAGAAGTTGCAATTACCGCTCCAGTTAATTCGCGCATCGCAGCCGAAGCAGCTTCCTTCGGTGACATTTCTTTTTTATTAATTAGCCTAGAAATATCTTCAACTACTACAATCGCGTCATCAACAACCATCCCGGTTGCTAAAGTTAAGCCGAATAAAGTTAAGGTGTTAATTGAAAATCCAAAAAGTTTGACAAAACCAAAAGTACCAATTAACGCTAAAGGAATTGTCACCACCGGAACTATAGTTGTTCGCCAATCTTGTAGGAAAATAAAGATTACTAAAACAACCAAACCAATAGCTAACAAAAGCGTTTTTATCACTTCCGAAAGCGATTCTTCCACAAAAGCAGTAGTGTCAAACGCAACCTGATACTGCATTCCCGGTGGAAAATCTTTAGCTAACTCAGCCATTTCCGCTTTTACAGCAGCAGCAACTTCTAAAGCATTACTTCCAGGGGTGGGGAATATTCCTACACCGACACCTTCATTTCCCTTAAATCTTAAAAACGAATTGTAGTTCTCTGCCCCTAATTCCGCTCTCCCCACATCTTTCAACTTAACCAGAACACCATTTTCCCCACTACTGACGATAATATCGTCAAACTCCGAAGCTTTTTGCAGCCTACTCACAGCCCGTAAATCAATTTGATACATTTGATTCGGGGGTGTCGGTTGCTGACCTAGTTGTCCTGCACCCACCTGCACGTTTTGCTCGTTGAGAGCGTTAATTACATCTTGAGCGGTTAAATTGCGACTAGCGAGACGATTGGGGTCGAGCCACAAACGCATAGCATAGCGACGTTCTCCAAAAATTTGCGCTCGACTAACACCGTTAATTTTCTGTAAATTATCTCTTATATAAAGGTCAGCGTAATTACTTAAAAATACATTATTAAACTCTTGGTTTTCGCTATACAATCCCATAGCCAAGAGAATATTGCTCGATTCCTTACTAACAACAACCCCCGTTCGCTGAACCGCTTCCGGTAGCTGAGGTTCTGCTAAAGAAACCCGATTTTGTACGTCAACCGCAGCAATATCTTTATTACGAGATGCATCGAAAGTAACTGTAATTTGGCTGGTACCGCTGTTACTACTGCTCGAAGACATGTACTTCACACCTTCGACACCATTTAACTGTTGCTCTAGAACCGTAGTGACAGTCTTTTCTACAACTTCAGCATTAGCACCAACATAGTTAGCAGTAACATTAATTTGAGTCGGACTAATTTCTGGATATCTTGCTGTAGGTAAATTTGGAATACTGATTGCTCCGATTAACAGAACAATAATCGCGCAGACACTTGTAAAAACAGGTCGCTTAATAAAAAAGTCAGCAAACATGATAATAAGTTAGGAATTAGGAATTAGAGATTGGGCATTGGGGATTGGGCATTGGGCATGGTATTTTGGATTCAAAGATTGAGGAGTTGTAATTAATCGTTATCAATTAATTAATTATTTAATCATTTATTAATTAAGAATTATAAACTAGTTATTAGTAACTTCTATTAATAATTTAATAGCTATAAGTAGGTAGACATAATTAAATATAAGATAAAACTTCACACCGAATCCGGCTTCCTGTTCCAAAATAGCGGAGAGGGACTAAGGGTGAGGTTTTATATTTAATTTTACCTAGCAACTTAGTAAACAAATTAATAACTAATAACTAATAAGTCTTTACTTTTAACTATTTCCAATGCCCAATACCCTATTCCCAATCCCCAAATTACTTAGAATCTGCAACTATCGGCGCTCCATCTCTAAGATTAAGTATTCCGGAGACAATTATTCTTTCTCCTTGTCTCAATCCTTCTAATACTTGATAGTTATTGCCGCGAATATTGCCTAGTTTTACACGCTTTTGTTTGGCTACTAATCCTGGTTTTCCTTGAGAATCATCTGGTTTCTTAGCCACATAAACAAAAGTTTCCCCAGCTAAACGTACTATTGAAGTTGCTGGAATTAATACACCGGAACGACGCTCCCAAATTACTCTGGCGCGAACGTATTCGTCTGCTCTAAGTTGATTATCAGAGTTGTTAAAAAGTGCTTTTATAAGTATTGATTGGGTATTTTGATTAACGTTAGGAGATATAAAAAATACTTGACTTCTGCCTAATATTTTGCCTTGATTATCAACTAATTCTACAGGCATTCCTTGACGTAATTCTGCTGCACGCTCTTGAGGTACTGAAATCTCAACTTGTAAAGGATTATTTTGGGTAATACTAGTTAGCTGGGAAGATGTATTTACAACATCGCCTTGTTTAACTAATAAATCACCAATTTTACCCGCGATGGGAGCCGAAACTGTATAGTACTGAAGCTGGACTTGCTGCTGTTTGGTATTTGCTTGAGCTTGCTGTAATCCTTTTTCAGCCTGATTAATGGAAGCCTGTTGTGCTTGTATTTGAGCATCAATTGCATTTAATCTGGCTTTTGCTGTGGCAAGTCTATTAACATATTGCTGCCTGGTTTGTTGCGATACCGCTCCTTGGTCTGCCAAGTTAGTATATCTTTCGTACTCCTGCTGGTTCAAATTAACATCAGCTACATTAGATAATCTCTCAGCCTGTAAAGATTTTAAGGTTGCAATAGAGTTTTGCAATTGAGAACGAGCGACCTGTGCAGCTGCATCTACACTGTTAACTGCTGCTTGTTGCTCTCTGGAATCAATCTGCATTATTGCATTACCTGGTTGCACATCATCCCCAGAATTGACAAAAATCTTCGTAATTCTTCCTTGTGTTTGAGGTTGAAGAGTTACCGAACGTCGCGATTCTAATCTAGCAATATACTCGTCTCTATCTTCAATTACCCCGGATTCTACTGTTGCTAATTTAACTGGTACATTACGAGGTGGACCACCTTGTCCGGCAGGTTGTTGCTGTCCTCCAGACATCATACGAACTGCTAAAATTCCCCCACCACCAAGCAGTAGTGCAGCAAGCAATAACCAAAACCACCACCGCTTTTTACGAGGTGGTTCGGGATTTTCTTTTAGTTCGTTCTCGTCATCTATAACTACGGTATCGAGTGGTAGAGATTCTGCTGGTAAAGACTCTTCTGGTAGAGATTCTGGCGGTAAAGATGTCATGATTAACTACGGAATTACACAAAGATAAACAATCCGTAA
>CAKZYM010000407.1 GCA_937884685.1 uncultured Calothrix sp. | reverse complement strand
GTAAATCCAGCTTCTAGTTTAGTCGAATTACCATCAACTTTGGTGACAACAACTGGTATTAAAGCTGGGTGTGCTGCTAGTCAAGGAAATACCTTTACTGTCCGTTCAAAAGGTGGTTTACCACAAAGCCCCGATGACTTATTTGATGGAAACGCAATACATACAGAACTACTTGATTTGATACCAACACAGGATATAGCTTCCGATATTAGTTATCAAAATTATCCAAATTATCGCAATAGCACCTTAAGTGTCGATAATAAACATAAAAGTCAAAATCAAAATCAAATTGTCGAAGCTACCGGATGGGTAGTTGATGCTAAGGGTAATGTATTATTCGTGGCCAAAATACCCCAACATAGTCAAAAATCTCCCAAAATTAATTCAGCTTCTTGCAAAGATTTTGGCTCTTCAGCACTTAGCATGCTTAACTAACAATTGAAATGCCAATTCAGTAAATATCGACCTTTTTTATAATTCCCCACAATTAGAAATTTGTTGCAAATTCTGAATATTTTCTGGTACTTTTGCAACTAATTCTATATTTCCAAACTCATCGAATTGAAATCCTGTAGCTTCAATAATTCTTCGCTGGTTTGATATTGTCGTAGTTTGAGAAATATTATTAGATTGCTGAGGACGTACAGATAAATTGCGAATATCCGACCAAATTATATTTCTATTTACTCTATCGCTAGGGTTTTGTGGAATTCCACCTCTTCCAGTAACCACAAAACTATTACCCGTATTAGCACCACATCCGGAAGCAATTTGATTGGTTTGGTCAACAATATTTGCAGGTAATTGATTTACACCCTTACTCGGGTCAATTCCGGGAGTATTAAGTTCAACTGTTCCGCTAAAGGAAGTTCCTAGTTCTGAGGTTGCTGTAATATCGCTTTGACTGGTGATTTCTTCTCGTTCTCGGATACCGAATACACCTTGAGCATTGATAGTTACATTTCCACCGAAACTATTTTGAGCATTTGCGGTAATATCGCTATTTTCTAAAGCAACCAAAGTATTGGTATCGATTTCGATATTACCTCCACTCCCCGAACCCATAGCTGTAGCCGTAATAGTACTATTATTACGAAGCTGTAAATCTCGACTGTTTAATAAAATATTTCCACCATTACCATTTTCTGTAGCTGCTGCTAAACTACTGTTTTGACTCAACCTCAGAGAATCTGCATTAATCTCTAATCTTCCAGCATCTCCGGTACCCTGATTTTTTACGCTGACTTCCGCTCCATTAGCAATACTCAGTCTAGGAGTGTTGATAATAACGTCACCCGAAGCACCACTTGGTAGTAAATCTAAATTTAATAATAATCGTATTTGTTGCGGTAAAATAATTCCCGAGGAATTGATATTACTGAGTACAGGAAATTCAGACAGGTTAAAAGAACCATCTACTTCTATAAATTCCGAAGCATTAATGATAATATTTCCGCTATTACCCCTAGCAGCTGTAGATGTATTCAGATTTGCTCCGTCTAAAATCTTTAAACTCGATGTATTGATAGTTAAATTTCCAGCATTTCCAGCATTGATGGTAGAAGCAGATAAAAAGCTGGGTCGATTTGCTTTAACGTTGAATCCAGTCAACTTTAAATTAGCTGTATTCACGTTAACATTTCCTCCGTTACCAGTTCCCAAAGTAATTGATGAAAGGTTCGCTCCATCTTCAATAAACAAATTTTCAGTCGAGACTGTAATGTTTCCAGCATTTCCAGAACCGAAGCTGGATGCAATTATTCCACTCACAAAACTAGGATTAGATGATGAAACACCTGATAGCTGTACCAATTCTTCCGACTTGATATTTAAATTTCCACCTTTTGCATCGCTAAAAGTTCTACTCTCTAAAATTGCTCCATCTTTTACTGCTAAAAGTTTAGTATCAACAATAATATCTCCACCAATACCTTTACCAAAGGTTTCATTTATTAAACTTGAATTAACAGTATTATCCGAACTGATTCCCGAGACTTGTAAAGATTCAGAAGCATTAATTTGAATATTCCCCGTTGGCTGAAATCCAAAATTTTTAATCAATATTTGCGAACCATTATTAACTATAATATTTCTACCTTGTAGCTTTATCGAACCATGACCAAAACCACTGCTATCAATCAATGTTTGTTGTAAATCAATATCTTTGAAAACAGCTATTTTTTTATAATCGAAATCAAAGTCTGAATTCAAACTAAGAGAATCAATATTAACTATTCCAGTATTAACGCTACCTAAACTTATATTTCCTTCAGGGCTTTTGAGAATACCTCCTTTAATATTAATATTTCCTGCTATTAAAGCTAAAGTATTTCCTGATTTAACTTCTAATTGTGATTGAGAATTAATAGTGATTGCTTGAGTATTTTTACCAAACTGTAAACCAGTAGGAACGCTAATTGTTAAAAGCGGTTTTTCTTGAAGATTCAGACTATTAAAAGAAGTTCCATCTGCAAAATTAATATTGTCAGCAGTAGTACTAATAAACGAACCACCAATATCTAAACGCGAATTCTTACCAAAAATAATTCCGTTTGGATTCATTAAAAATAGATTTGCACTACCGTTAGTTTTCAACATACCATCGATATTAGAAATAGAATTACCGGTAACTCTAGTAAAAATATTTTCTACAGAATCAGCATTATCAAAAAATGCTTCTCCTCCATTCAGAATATTAAACCTTTTGAAACTATGAAATAAATTATTACCTCTAACAGTTCCACCATCAATTTTGAAATTAATCCCGCTTTTTAATGCATTAGAATTTACTGGTAAACTATTATCGACTTCAATTTGTGCAGTAACCCGGTAATTAGATGTAAGTAAAATTAAAGCAGCCGAATAGACCAGAGTCGAAATTATTCTCATTTTATTTTTATAACTATTCAATCAAATCCCTTATACTTATATTTCCCAACAATCAGGTGTTGATTACCATATAATCAGCGAGATTTGAAAAACCCGTTTTAGAAGATATTTATAGCAAAACCGGGTTTATAATACCTACATTTTTCAAAATTCATGTAGAAATTCTATAGTAAGATGTTTCTTTTACTATAGAATTTCCCGGTCTATTGAGGTAGACCTAAAAACTTATCTCCCCTCTCCTTAATAAGGCTACGGTGTACACAGAAGTCGTTAAAACCAT
>CAKZYM010000406.1 GCA_937884685.1 uncultured Calothrix sp. | reverse complement strand
CCGCACAACTGATGGAATTTAACAGCTTGACAGCAGAAACATTGAAATCAAAAGCCATGAAGCTAGTGGGTTGAAGTCTCCCTCAATCGCCCTCAGCCTGGAAGGCTGGGGCTACAATAACAAAGCCCACCTGCGTGGGCTGTCAAAATAAAGATTTTAGCCCACGTAGGTGGGCTTCGTAGATGTAGCCGCACCCTTATAGGGTGTCGGTGATTTGAATAATGCTAAATCTCCCATTCAGAAATTAAAGTTTCTTGTTTGTGATGTATAGCTTGATTTTCAATATAATTTTTAACTCGTTCAATACCAGTATGACTAACAGTAAATGCACCATAAGCACCTTGCCATTTAAAAAAGCTATCTGGTTTAATTTGATGAGTAATTAAATGAGAAGAACTTCCTTTTACTTTGCCTATTAATTCAGATATTGTTAAATTAGGCGGAAAACTTGTAAAAAGATGTATATGATTTGTGATTCCTCCAATGGCAATTACAGTGCATCCCAAATCTCTACATTGTTTAGCAATAGCTGCATAAATAATATCTTGAATATCTACTGTTACTAAGGGTAATCTATCCCAAGTTGCCCAAACAGAATGTAAATACAATTGTGTGAAATTTCTCGGCATTTTTATATTAAGTTTTAAAGGAATAGTTTTATATTTCCCGTATTCAAAGGTTAAATAACATTACTAACTTGAAAATATGATAGCCCTCAGCCCTCAGCCCTCAGCCTGGAAGGCTGGGGCTATAATAACAAAGCCCACCTGCGTGGGCTATCAAAATAAAGATTTTAGCCCACGTAGGTGGGCTTCGTAGATGTAGCCGCACCCTTATAGGGTGTTGGCGGCTATTAGTGGCTATAACCCCTTATATATCTCCCGATATTCCTGCTCAATCTCCTCAGCAAATTTATCAGGACTTAAAATCCGAGCATTCTTCCCATACTTTAAAATCCGCTGACGAAACCAAAACCAATAATCAATTGTCGCTTCGATATCACAATATTTTTCTTCAGAATTTTTACAAATAATTACCTCATCCTTCCGTCTGGGTTGATAATTCCATAACTGTCCGCTCATCCGATATCTAACTTTCAAAGTCGGAAAATCGGAAGATATCCAATGAGTATCGGATGCTGCACCTACGTTAGCAATTCTATCGAGACGAAACATCTGATTTTGGTCGATATTGCGCCAATAATTAAATCGATAGGAATTCCAATCGGGTATAAAGGCAAACAAATAAAGCGTACCGTTATGTAATCGCAATTCCGAGCGGTCAACGTCCCAGATACGTCCTCCTCCCGACCTACTTTGATAGCGAATCGTGTAGCGATGCTGTTGTAAAAACCTATCTTGAAGCTCGCGAACAATATGCTCTAACTTATCTTCGCTGTAGTCAACCGGAGGACTAAAATCAACTTTAATGAATCCTGGAATATCCTCCAAAGTAATATTTCCGATGCGTTTAATTTGACTAGCTTCCTTTGAGAAACCCATATCTGCAAGAAAATAAGCAGCTACCGCTAAAGCTTGTCGCTGTTCTGTAGAAAGAATTACCGGAAAATTTGATTCTAAGAGTTCGTAGGGATGATGGGGAGCGCTTTTGATTTCAATACCACAATCTCTGAGCTTACGAATGGTTCTAGTTAATTTTTGAATCGTATCACCAGATTTACCTTGTTTTTCCAGAATACTATTGAGCAGAATGGATAATTCCTCTCGTTTTCTCGGCTTCTCTGCTAGTAACTGAAGAATTGAAATAGCAAATGCAATTTGGTTATAGCTGGTTTTAGCAGGCATATATTGTAGTCAAAATGCGATAACTATGTTTTTTAAACTGGTATTAGCATTATATTATTTTTATATTATTCTATGGCAAATAAAAAACGTCGTAGAAGTTGATATTTCTATGACGCTTGTTTATATTTTTAATAACCCAGGGTCATCATGGAACCTACGGTGCAGCAACTAAAAACCTTTTACCGATTATCAGTTTCGGCAAGTAATATGTTCAAGCCGATAAATCTAGTCCGTATCGACGAGCGAACAAGCCGACTTATTCTGCTGGTTGGGGACACAATAGAAATAGAAATTTATGAAAACGGAGGATATCAAATCAATGACTGATAAGTCAAAGCAAGAACTTCGAGAAGAAGTACTCAAAGATCCAACCAATACTCAAAAATTTCACGATTATATTGATAAGGTGCGGGAAGAAAATCCTAACCCCCGAGTTTTCAAAGGGGATGAGCAAGGGATAGCCCAATTTGAGGAATATCTCAAAGAACGTCAATCCAAATAAATTTAATAATAAAGCGCGGTTGTAGACATAAGCTACGGTCGCGCTTTAATATTTATCACAATATTCAATTATTTCGCTTATGGTTGTTTAAATCCCGTTTCCAGGATTCATAAATAAGAAACCTTCCCTTCATCCGATTTAAGCCATTCAACTAGCTTGTTTCAATCCCGTTTCCGGGATTCATAAATAAGAAACCGCTGCTGGTGAAGCGAATTTAAGATACGAACGAGAGTTTCAATCCCGTTTCCGGGATTCATAAATAAGAAACAATTTGAAACATACATGAATAAACACTAATGACAAGATTAAATACCATTTCCGGGATTAAAAAATAAAAAACAAAAAAATAAAAAACAAAAAATAT
>CAKZYM010000405.1 GCA_937884685.1 uncultured Calothrix sp. | reverse complement strand
CGAGCTTCAAAACCCTTGTAGAATAAGGGACGTTTTTAATTCACATTAGGCGTAAATTATAAAGACGTAGCAATGCTACGTCTCTACATTAAACTTGTTCTGTCAAAACATTAAGCACTCATGGCTTTTGCTGCAACTTTTGTCTCCCGATAATGCGGATCTACCCAGCATCGTGGTAATTCTTCTCCCGAAGGAAATACAAGTTCAGACTTGATATAGGAAGTCTCATCTTGAAGTTCTTCACCGGAATGACTTTGACCCATAATTTCTAGACAAAATGGGTCATAGAGGTCTTGCATTGTCAAAACTTCAATTAAATGTTTTGTTGTCTTATGTTGTACAAACATTTTTCTTTTCTCCAAACTCAATTATTTATTTTTGTAAATCTTGTCAAATGATTTATAGAAAAAATTCAGTTCTTACTCTCACAATTGAATTCCATACCTTCCATACCTTAATCATATCGCTGATAGATAGAGAATTTCTATGAGTGCAATATATTGCAAAGATTTAGTTGGATGGGTCAATCTGTATCTTCAACGCATCTGAAATTTTCACAAAGCTTCTTGTCTGCGGTCGTTAATTTAATCATCAGCCGATAATGCTGGTTGTTTATGCCGAAAATTTGTCATTTGTTCCATCATCCACGGCGAAGCTAAAACACCTCCAAAACCAAATATAGTTAAGATTAGAAATGCCATTCCGCCAAATACGGGAATAAGACTGATAGCTGCCATCACTACGATTCCTACCAGTAATTGCGGTATAGAATAGCGTTGATTTCTTAAAATTTTTTCACCGATAAAAAGGCTAATTGCATTTATCCCTACAAGTTTGGCTAGCCCTAACATCAAAGTAGTTATGGGAATTAAAATGCTTCCTAATAGACTTCCACCAATCAGAATTACCAAAAGAAGAAATGCGATAAAGCCTCCTAAACCCCAACCGATGCTTAAGAGTGGTTTTTGATTGATAGTTTCTGCAATACTTTGGAGAAAGGTGGGTACTAACAACATTAAAACTATGCCAATAATACCAACTGCTAACATAAATAAGGCGTAAAAAGTCGCATTAATTAGATAAATCCGCCCTAATAGTCCCCAAAAACCCCAACGTCTTAAACCTTGAATAATTCCGCCATCTTCTTCCGTAATAGTAACTGCATCACCACCGATAGTGACTCCTTCTTCTTGAAAAATTTCTCCACCTATAGCGGTAGCATCACCGTCAACTTTTGCACCTGCTTTTAACCTGACATCACCACCAACTGCTACCGCATCACCAGTGACGTGTCCGTTATTTAATACTATTACCGAACCAGCAATTGTAGTCACATCGTTGACAACTTCATTCTCTGCAATCGTAATATCGCTGCCAAAATGGATTATATCTCGATTGGATGTTGTAGTTTGTGCTGCGACAGTACCTGATAGCAGCAACATTAGCAGTGCTAAAACTATCGCTGCAAATATTCTGATTTTACGATTATGTGCCATTCCTTATCTCTCCGCTGTGGGAAACATAAATTCACTTTTTTAATTTTGAGTTATAGACAAACAATTTGAGGAAGTTGTGAGGAATTAGAAAGCTTTTTTTGAAAAATCCTTTATCACAAGAAGTGAATTGTGATGATTAACATTTGTATACTCACGAGTTTCTCAAGTTCTTTCGTTACCTTAAAAGTAGATAGAAAGCGGATAAGAACAAGGATTCTTTTCTATCTCCACTAAGAAAATGTAGAACAAAACCTACATCAAGATAATTTTTTTAATTGATATAGCTAAGAATTTACGCTTGTTATATCAGGAGGATAATATGAGATTTCTTAATTTAGCAATCAGCCTGTTTGCTGCAACCTCGGTTATTCTTTCGGGTGGAATTGCAGCTGCTCAACCGATGGGTATGGACGGTAGTTATATAGGTGTTGGTGTCGCAGGAGGTGTTACTAGCGGCGGACAAGGAAACGATGGTGAAGAATTTGGCGGAAACGTTCAAGGACGTTATGCAATTCCTGAAGCATCTATGTCTGCGAGGGGTGCGATTCTATTCGGTGGTGATGCAGCAGCTATTATGCCAATGCTAACTATCGATTCACCTATTGCTGAAAATACTAACCTTTACTTCGGTGGTGGTTATTCCTGGATTACAGACGAAGGTGATAATACCCCTCTGGGTAACAAAAATGCCCCTGTAATTACTGTTGGTGTCGAATCTGAAGTTAGCGACAGATTGATTGTTTACGGTGATGCAAAACTAGGTATTGATGCCTATGAAAATAGCTCTAATAGTGCAGTTAGTCTTCAAGGAGGTTTGGGTTATAGATTCTAGTTAGGATTAGTTGTTTTGTTTGGTATTTGCTTATGAATGAATTGTGAGTGCGATTGGCTTTTGGTCAGTCGCACTTAAATAGTTTATTATCCTAGAACTTCCCCTGGCATTTCAACCTCTTCCTTCACCACCCTCCAACCAGTATGAGAACCCATCTTACCGGCTTTTACAAATATCCAACAGCCGCGTTGATAGGAATTTTTACCCGCTTCGCATCTAGGTTTTACACCAATCAAATCCTCTACTTCTTCGGTAGTTAGCACCCAGCCATTTTCCTCTGTGCGTTTTAATATATCCATGTACCAAATTGGATTTGACGGTTGCAGTCTTGAATAAACAATATCTTCAAGGTTTCTCAATGACTGCGATATTTCGGCAAGGCTTTCATCAATCCATCGTTTCGTTGAATCATCTATTGGTGGTTTTGATGGTGTAGTAGTTTCAGTTTCAGTTTCTTTTGCTGTTGCATTTACTGGCTTTTCTTGAGGAGTTGCTACCGGCTGGTTGAATCTTTCAAAATTAACAAAGCGATTGTTTGTATTTAAACTATTCAATGAAACATCTTTCTGTAAATTGGCTTTGAAATTATCAACTGGAACCAACTTACGACCAATTTCTGCGGCTAAATTACTTAAAAAACGAGCGGCTTCTGCTTCGTCGCGTGTTGCCATTTGAGCCGCTACTTGTTTCATCATTTTTACTAAATTAGCGTCTATTAACTGTTCGTTTGCAGCTAATATATCTACTTCCGAACCACTAGGACAATCTAATAAGGATTGAATTAATTTTAGATAAGCTTGAGATTTTTCGTCACTACCTTGATGATGAACTGCTACTTCAAATAGGTGATTTATTTGTTTCGCCCAATGGTGTAAATACTTAGCTGCATCTGCTTTTCCTTCTCCTGCCATTTGTACTGCAAGTTGTTCGAGTATTTGTACCAAGTCGGGAGTAACTAATTGTTCGTTGCGTTCTAATAATGTCCATTCTTCACCGTGGGGACAACTTAGCAATTGTTCAACTAATTGTAGATAAGCTTGGAGGTTTTGATGTTTAATTTTCATGATGATTTTTAATTATTAATATTTGGGTGAATGCCTATATTCTGGAGACGTAGCAGGTGGAGACGTAGCAGTGCTACGTCTCTACATATGTGGGTTTACATCCGTTCATGGAATGTTCGCTTAACAACATCAAGCTGCTGTTCTCTGGTTAATTTAATGAAATTCACAGCATAACCCGATACCCTGATAGTTAACTGGGGATATTCTTCGGGGTGTTCCATTGCATCCAATAACATTTCTCGATTGAGGACATTGACATTGATATGATGTCCACCATCGTGGAAATATCCGTCGAGCATTCCCACTAAGTTGTTAGTCCTGTCTTCAGAAGCTTTACCTAGTGCGCTGGGTACAATTGAAAACGTGTTGGAAATACCGTCTTGGGAGTATTCGTAAGGAAGTTTTGCTACCGATGCAAGAGAGGCGATCGCACCTTTTGTATCTCTTCCGTGCATGGGG
>CAKZYM010000404.1 GCA_937884685.1 uncultured Calothrix sp. | reverse complement strand
AGCTAGGAGTTAGAAGTTAGGAGTTAAGTAGTTAGGAATCATCAATTACCAATTCCCAATTCCCAATCCCCAATTCCCAATTTCACAAAACAAACCCAATTCCTAACAGCAAACAACACCAAAACTGAACTGCGATCGCAATAAATTTTGAGTTGCTAACTTTCAGGGGTTGGTTATGATTTTGCGATACGTGATTGCATAATTTAAAAGCAAAAGGCAAGCTAAACCAGCTTAAAATCGTCCAGTAAGGGAAAAATCCGCAAATTACAAATATTAATATAAATCCGTAAATACTCCCGGTTGCCAAATTTAGAACCTGAGAACTTCTTTCAGTACCCAAACGCACTATAGGTGAAAGTTTACCTGCTGCTAAATCATCTTTGACTTGATGAAAGTGAGAACAAAATAAGATTAAAGTCGTGGTGATACCGACTATTATTGAAGCGGCTAAACTTGTTAAAGACCAGCTTTGAGTTTGGCTGTAATATCCTGCGGAAACTCCCAAGGGACCAAAAGCAAAAAAGCAAAGTATTTCTCCTAAACCTTTGTACCCCAAACGAAAAGGAGGTCCTTGATAAAGATATCCTAAACCGCAGCAAAGCAAAATTATTCCAATTAAAGTTAGGTCTTTTTGCCACCAGCTAATGAATAATATTCCTAACAATCCTAGACTGAGAAAGCAATTTCCCAACCAAAATATTAATTCTCTATTACCCGTCAAATTTACTAAAGAATGACGCTTATTAATATCAATTCCTGTCTCGGAATCAAAAACATCATTACTCAAGTTTTCCCAGGCAAGAATAAGAATTGCAGCAGCTAAAAAAGTAAGAAAAACTGCTGTATGAAGCACCCTAGTTTCTGCAAAAGCAACCGCCGTTCCTATCCAAATCGGCATAATTGCAACGCAGTACATCGGCGGTTTTATCGCCGCCATCCATAACTTAATGTTGGGATATAAAATCAGCTTTGTAGTCATTAGTCGCAAGCAATTTAATTGCTAAGTTTTCTATCGGCACAAAGCCGTGAGAGCAACTATCATAACCGCTATTTTTCCAGTTCTGCTACTTTGTTAAGGCTCTTGTAAAGCAAGGCTGTATTTAGAGCGAAAGCTCCTGTAAAATCTACACTCGAAGCAGTTAAGCAGGTTTTTAACATCAAGGTTAACAAGCCTCCTTTGCTAGCTAGAAAAACAGCGTCTGAATGTGCTACCTGTAGAAATACGACCACGATTCATGATGCTTTAGGAAGAGAACTTCAAAAAAATTTACTATTTTTAGATCCATGACAGTTTCACCATGTTCTGCCAAATTTTCTATATCTAATCAAGACCTATACCAATTCCTTGTAAAAAATAGAGCATATTGTGTTAAGAATAATTGCACAAAAATAATTAGTATTGCTTTAGAAATTGACCGGGTTGACCCTCTAATTGTCTTCGGGAAACTAGCTCTATCTAATCAGCTAAATTTCTATTGGGAAAACCCCAGCAAGCACGAAGCTATTGCTGCTATTGATGCGGTCAAACAATTAAAAGTACAAGGTAAAGAGCGTTTTTATAGTGCGGAAAATTTTGTTAAATATAATCTCAGTACAATTATTAATTTTTGTAATGTAAATCATTTATTTGCCAAACCATTATTTTTTTGCAGCTTTAGTTTTTTCGATACAAATCTTCAACAAAACTATCCATTTTCTCCAGGTACAATTTTTTTACCCAAATGGCAAATAGCTCGTAAAGACAAACGCTGTATATTAGTAGCAAATATTCTCATTAACAAGAATTTAAATATAGAAAATACTTTACAAAAAATATGGCAAAAAATTACAGATATTAATAACCTAAAATATGATTTTGTCAGCCTAAGT
The DNA here is from genome assembly GCA_937884685.1 of uncultured Calothrix sp. Lineage (GTDB taxonomy): Bacteria > Cyanobacteriota > Cyanobacteriia > Cyanobacteriales > Nostocaceae > Rivularia. The sequence continues at coordinate 1,440 of CAKZYM010000404.1, read as the reverse complement.
GACTCTAGACCCAAATTTATTAAAGAATCAATTACTAAATCTAGCAAATTTAAACTATCAGTACTATCAGCTTTAGAAGATATTCGTAAAGGTCATTACAGCAAAATTGTTTTAGCCGATGCTCTAAAAATTCAATCAACTACTCCATTAGACTTATTCAAATCATTAAATAATCTACGACAGCTACACCCCAACTGCTGCATATTTTCCACCAGCAACGGTAGAGGACAAAACTTTATTGGTGCTTCTCCAGAAACATTAATCGCAATTCGCAATCAAAAATTAAGCACCGATGCTTTAGCTGGTAGTATTGCTAGAGGTAAAACTACAGCAGAAGACGCTAAGAACGCGAATCTTTTACTTAACAGTGAAAAAGAAAGACATGAGCATTCCTTGGTAATTGATTTTATTACTCAAAAATTAATCGGTTTAGGTTTACTACCCCAGGTTTCAACACCCAGGTTGAGACAGCTATCAAATATCCAGCACTTGTGGACACCAATTATTGCAAAAGCTCCCCATAACGTACATCCTTTACAAATAGTTGCCCATTTGCATCCGACACCAGCAATGGCAGGTGTATCACCAGAAGTTGCTTGCAAAGAAATTCGTCGTTATGAAAGCTTCGAGAGGGGATTATATGCAGCACCCTTGGGTTGGATAGATTCCCAAGGTAACTGTGAATTTGTCGTTGGAATTCGTTCTGCACTTATCGACAACTTAAGTAACTCATCACTACTTTATGCAGGGGCTGGGATTGTACCCGGTTCCGACCCAGAAAAAGAATTTGCAGAAATTCAGCTAAAATTGCAAGCTCTTCTCAAAGCATTAGCTTGAACAGTGAACAGTGAACAGTGAACAGTGAGCAGTTAACAGTTAACAGTGAGTAGTGAACGTTTAACAGTGAGCAATTAACAGTGAAAGTAAAACTTGTAGCGGGAGCGTCTTGCTCCCTAATACAGTACTGCTGAAAGTCAACGACTGAAATCCTTATCAGATGAGACTTCTTACTTCTTACTTCTTACTTCTTACTTGCTACTTTTATTTCACCTCTAGCCCACCGTTTAAAAATTTGGCTACGTTTCAAACATCTGTATTTTTCGCCATAATACGCCGATATACTTATCTAAATCTAGACTTTACCGTTAATTAATCTGACTTTGCCAAAGTGGCAACCTGCAAGACTTTTTCTAAATTATTATTCAAATTAATAAGTCTACTTAGCTTAGTTCAGGGTGCTAAAAAAACTATCCAAAGTCTGTCAATCGAAAATATGCTCAAGGTGATGTTTGAAGCGGGAAGTAAGTGTAATTCTACTTATTTCTCGCCTTTTTCTTTTAATAATGGGTAATTGGTAATTGGTAATTGGTAATTGGTAATTGGTAATCGGTAATTGGTTAAACTCCTAATTCATAACTCCTAACTCATAACTCCTAACTG
>CAKZYM010000403.1 GCA_937884685.1 uncultured Calothrix sp. | reverse complement strand
CTACTAAAGACTGTAATGCTTGAAATGCCCAATCTGTAGGCTGTACATCAGAAAATTGCGAAACAGAAGTAACTTGTTCTAAGGTTTCTTCTTGGCTTTGAGTTTCTGCAACAGCAATGTTATTTATTAAAAACGATGTTGTAAATACGACGGGACTAACTACTAAAAACTTCGACAAACTTTTCTTCATAATTCTTCTCATCTCACACTCAAATTCAGAAACAGATATGCAAATAAATGCAGTTGGTGTCAGATATACTTATACCACCTATTTTTCCCTGATATTGATTAACTATTAATTACGAATAACACCGGAATACACCCCAAACCTAAAAAATAATCAACCAGACTTCTAGATTTATCTATAAGTAACTTAACTAATAATCAAACTTTTGAGCTTGATGCATTCTTAAGAAACCCAGGTTTTTCACAGATATTCTGATTGATTGACATCCATTAAACAACTTGCAAACGATTCAAACTAATGATTAATTACTTTAAATTAACTATTAGCTATTATTTGCCAAAAGCAGTGTATTTACCTCCCAAACCATCTACGATGGCTTTAGTATTAGCAACTAACATTTTCTGATAACTATCAGCATCAGTACCTTGTTCGCCCAAATTATCAGCAAATAGTTTTTCTTCAGAAACTTTCACGTTGGCTTCTTTTCCAATTCTTTCGATTAGTTTTGAACTATGAGTAGTTTCAGCAAATATTGTCGGTACGTTCTCTTGCTTGATTTCTTTGGATAGTTCAGCGATTCTTGCAGCTGTGGGTTCTGCTTCAGTACTCAAACCTTCAATGGCACCTTCGTAGTCAATATTATATGCCTGGGTATAGTAGCTTAAAGCATCGTGAGTAGTAACTAATTTTCGTTGGTTTTCAGGAATCGTAGCTACATTCTTTTTAATCCAGCTATCTATTTCTTTAAGTTCCCCAGTGACTTTTTCAGCATTAGCTGCGTACAATTGAGCGTTATCTGGAGCAACTTTCTCTAAATTACTACGAATAGCTTCGACCATTTGTACGCCATTTTCAGCATCGTGCCATACATGGGGGTCTGGTGCTTTTTCTTCGGAGTGTTTCTCTTTTTTGTCGTGGTCGTGGTCGTGGTCGTGGTCGTCGTGCTTTTCTTCCTTATGTCCGGAATGACCGTGGTCGTGTTTTTCCCCAATAATTGGCTTCGGAACAGCAACTTCATGAATCGCTACTTTCGGAGCTTCATTACTGCTTGCTTCAACTATTTTGATAATGCTAGGCTCAAAATCATAACCACCGTACAAAACTAAATTAGCCTGCTCGATTGCTTTGCGGTCATCCGGTTTCGGCTGGTATGTGTGGGGGTCTTGACTTGCATCTACTAAACACTTCAAGTCAACAGTCTCAGCCGCTACTTGCTTTGTCAGGTCACATATGATGCTAGTGGTTGCAACAACCAAAGGACGGTCTCCCGTTGCAGTACTGCTAGCATTTACGGCAGAATTTTCTTCTGTACCAGAATTGGAATTAACTTGCTCGTTACCGCTACAGCTAATTAAACCAAGAGCTAGTGTTAATGCCGTAATCGCACTTAGAGGTAATTTTCTAAACATTACTTATTAGGAATAGTGCAGTAGAATGATAATCGTTATCATACAGTAGCTATCACTGGAAGGGAAGTAGATTTTTGACATAAATAATTATCATTATCATACAGGAGAAATCAGTGCTAGAAGTAGAGCATTTGGACGTAGATTACCGGGGTGTAGTGGCTGTAGAAGATGTCAGTTTTCGCGTTTTCCCCGGACAGATGATTGGTGTAATCGGTCCAAATGGCGCTGGTAAAAGCACTTTGGTTAAAGCGATACTCGGTTTAATTCCGGTTTCAAATGGCACTATTAATTTTTGTAACTGTCCCATCCACAAGCAACTACGCTCCATTGCTTACGTACCTCAAAGAACCCAAGTAGATTGGGATTATCCGATTACGGTACAGAATGTGGTAATGATGGCTCGTACCGTTAGTACGGGTTGGTTTCGCAATCCAAGCCGCAAGTCTAAAGAAATAGTTAAATCTGCATTGCATAGAGTGGGGATGTGGGAATTTCGTTCCCGTCAAATCGGTGAGTTATCTGGGGGACAGCAGCAGCGAGTATTTTTAGCTAGAGCATTAGCACAGCAAGCTGATTTATTATTTTTTGATGAGCCGTTTGTGGGGATTGATAAAACAACTGAAGATATCATGTTTGATATTTTTAATGAATTAAGAACAGATGGCAAGATATTAATTTTAATTACTCACGATTTAGGTGAAACTTTAGCTCAATGTGATTCTTTATTATTGTTAAACAAACATATTATCGCCGATGGTTCTATGAAAGAAGTTATTACAACTGAAAATTTACAGCGTGCTTATGGCAATAATATTTTATTTTTGAATCGACAAGAAAAATCTGCTTAATCAGTGAACAGTGAGCAGTTATCAATTACCAGTGAGTGCAGTCAAATCACTTTCATTCATGGTGGCGAGATTTTTTCACTGGGACTGACTTATAAATCCTAACTTTCTAATATCTTGCCATGCCCGATGCCCTGTCTTGGAAATTTGCTCATGAGGGAAACCCTCAAGACTGCAATTTCCGCAATGCCCAATTACCAACTACCAACTACCCTTCGGGTTCAGCAGTCGCTCATGGGGGAGACCCCCAAGACCGCGCTGCTTCACCAACTACCAACTACCAACTACCCATTACCAATAATGTTGAATTTGCTTTTAGAACCCCTTAGTTTTGAGTTTATGCGAGATGCCTTACTAATTGCTGCTAGTTTAGGTATTCTTTGCTCTGTGGTTGGTTCTTACCTGATTGTACAGCGTCAGGGGATATTGGGTGATGTAATTGCTCATGCTGTTTTACCCGGAATTGCGATCGCAATTTTTTTAGGGATTGATATTTTCCTGGGTGCGTTTGTTTGCGGGACTTTCAGCACTTTTGTGATTGCTTGGATAGAATCCCAATCTCGTGTCAAAATTGATGCTGCAATGGCTTTGGTGTTTTCGGGTTTTTTAGCGTTGGGTATCATGCTAATTAGCGTGCTGGAAAGTAAAGTTGATTTACATCACTTTTTATTTGGCAATATTTTAGGGGTGACAACAGAAGATGTTTTTAGAACTTTAATAATTACAGTTGTTACCTTATTTTTAGTAAAATTTTGTTATAAAGAATTGCTATTTTACACTTTTGACCCATCAGGGGCACAAGCGAGTGGATTACCAGTAAATGTTATTAAGTTTGGATTGACAGCAGCAATTACATTAACAATTATCGCCAGCATGCAAGCCGTGGGAGTAGTATTAGTAATCTCTTTATTAATTGGTCCTGGAGTTACGGCTTATTTATTAGTAAAAGAGCTTCATCAAATGATGCTTTTAGGTTCAGTAATCGGTATTATTGGTAGCGTTGGCGGTTTATATATTAGTTATTATCAAAATGTGCCTTCTGGTGCATCAATTGTATTATTTATTTGCAGTTTATTTTTATTAGCATTATTATTTAGTCCTTCGCAAGGTATACTAACTCGTCCGAAGGTTAAAAAGATAAAACGTTCCGAAAGGGTTTTGCATGAAGTTACGGACGTAGATCATAAGTAGGAACAATAAGCAAGATTTGCAGTATCAAAACTCGGATAAGAAGCATAAATCTAATGCTATCATGATAACGATTCTCATTATTGCTTCTTTTTATGGAAAGTAATCCACCACACCTTTTGAGGAAAATCGACTTAGCAATCCTCGGTGCTGGACCTCACGCTCTGACTTTAGTTACTCATCTGCTACAGAAACGTCAGAAAATCCGTTCAAAAATTGCGGTGTTTGACCCGAATGGAAAATGGATGAGTCAGTGGGAGCAACAATTTGCAGCATTAGAAATACCGCATTTACGCTCTCCTGCGGTTCATCATCCAGACCCCAATCCTTTTGGATTACGGAAGTTTGCAGAGTCTCGCTCAAATGAGTTTTTTCCTCCCTATGATTTACCGGGAACTCGGTTATTTAATGATTTTTGTGAGGATGTAATTCGTCGTTGGGATTTAGAGAATATAGTTATCGGTGAAAAGATAACCCGAATTCAACCCTTAAATAATCCTTTCGGATCGAACTTTCGTTTGTGGTTGGATTCTGGGGAATCAATCTTAGCTCGTCGAGTAGTATTAGCAACTGGTAGCAGTCAATTACAAATACCTGACTGGATAAGTCAAGTTGAAAAAAATTATCCAGAGGATAAACTTTGTCATTCTAAATCAGTAGATTTACGTAAACTACATTTAGCTGGTGAAAAAGTATTAATTATTGGTGGAGGGTTAACAAGCGGACATTTAGCGGTAGGTGCAATGTCTCGTGGTGCGTTTGTACAGATATCGATGCGACGACAGTTACAGGAAAAGATATTTGATGCGGATGCAGGTTGGTTGGGGCCGAAGTATCTCAAAGGATTTTTTGCAGAATCAGATTTTGAAAAGCGTTTTGAGATGATTAAACAAGCGCGAAATGGTGGTTCAATGACTCCTGCGATGGTAACGCAGTTAAGACGACAAGCGCATAATGGTAAGTTGAGAATTCAGGAAAATACGCAAGTTGTTGAAGCTAGATGGATAGATAATCAATGGTTGGTGAAATTCAGTGATGGTGAGCAAAAACAATTTCATCGTATTTGGTTATCTACCGGAACCCGTTTCGATGTCAATTCCGAACCTTTATTAAAGGAAATTTTACAAGCATATCCAATACCTGTAATCAATGGTTTACCCGTTTTAGATGATAACTTACGTTGGCGCGGTTGTTCGTTATTTATTATGGGTGGGTTAGCGGCTTTACAAATCGGGCCGACTGCGAGAAATTTATCAGGTGCAAGAATGGCAAGTGATAAAATGCTTAAGGCGATTATTAAATCGAACGTAGTTCAAAATCAACCTAAAATTGCTTGAGTGTTGTAAAACTATCAAGAAAAATCTTTGCTCGGAGCAATATAAATAATCGGAAATGGTCGGCGATTCTAATCCTAAAATTATACATCTTGATAGATTGACAATGGAACCACTTCAACTTTTCGATTTGGATTCCCTTGCAGCTATTTGGTCAGATCCAGAAGTGACTAAATTTCTTCCCAGTCGTGGTGTTGCTATTCCTAGAGAAAAGGTTGAAAAAGCTCTCGCATCATTCGTTGAACATTGGCAGAAATTAGGATATGGAATCTGGAAAATCGTAGAAGATGAAACCGATAAAATGGTTGGTTATTGCGGGCTTCGTTATTTAGAAGAATTGCATGAAGTTGAGCTTCTGTATGGTTTAGCTAAAGAATATTGGGGAAAAGGAATTGCGACCAAAGCAGCAAAAGCTTCTGTGTCATACGGTTTTGATGAAGCTAATTTAGACAGAATTATTGCGTTGGCTTTACCCGAAAATGAAGCTTCAAAAAAAGTGATTGAAAAAACGGGTTTTAAATACGAAAAACAGATACATATTTTAATTTAGACGGTCTTTATTATTCTTTAGAACCTTAGAAATAATTTTAGTGATTCCAAAATGCACAAACTAAGGTAACATAAGCAGAGTTACTTACTGAGTCAATTTAGATACTCATTTATTGGAATTACTATGGTAACTAACTCTACTAGTTTTCCTGATATAAAGAACCATTGGGCAAGAAAATTCATTGAAGCTCTAGCTACAAGAAGAATTTTAAATGGTTATCCCGATGGTAGTTTTCGTCCCAATAACTCGGTGACTAGGGCTGAATTTGCTGCAATTATCACTTCAACATTTAATACGATTCCCAAGCAGCGAGAATATATACCTTTTGTTGATGTTCCTGAGTCCCATTGGGCTTTTTCCGCAATTAAAAAGTCGTATGAAACAGTTTTTATTACCGGATTTCCTAACCGTGAATTTCGTCCTAAAAATCGTATCACCAGAGCTAATGCTTTAGTTTCAATTATCAGCGGTTTGGGATTGAGCGAAACAGTTGAACGGGATTTCTTAAACAGATTACCTGATTTTTATCGGGATTTTATCCATATTCCAGACTACGCCAAAATCGCGATGGCTATCTCTACAAAAGCTGGTTTAGTAGCAAGTTATCCAGATATTAAATTATTAAATCCAACTTTAGCAGCAACAAGAGCAGATATTTCTGTATTTGTTTATCAAACTTTGGTTTATTTAAATCAAGCAGAAGAAATAGAATCACAATATTTAGTTTCATCACAATCTTCAACAGTAAATCCAGATAAAATTCGCGAATACGATATTATCTGTTTTGGTGATGAAGTTCCTGGTATTTTAACTTTGGTATGCTCTTCAAGAGAATATCATCGTCGTACAGGAAAATATCCCCGAAGCTTATTACTATTTAAAGGAAATTCTCAATTAGGAATCGGCGGTCATTTAGTTAGAGGTGGTTTAGCTTACCTTGACCGTTCTGCGGTACCAATTTCAATTCGTCGGGAGTTAGATTTAGATACTTTTGGTGATTCACCGGCAATTTATGACGAATTTCTACAAAGTTCTGGTGTTTATCAAATTGCTTTAAATCCACAAAATGCTAATCTTGCTTTACGTAAAATGCTACAGGAAATAAAAGCAGATGTTCTCAGTAATGCAGAAATTAAATCTGTAAAAAAGGAAGGGAATAAAATTTCTAGGATTGAATTAAATAGAGGCGAATTTTACAAAGCCAAGCATTTTATTGATAGTACGGTAAACGCTGAATTAGCGCAATTTGCTGGAGTTAGAAAATTAAAAGGTTTTGAAACTTTTGGTTTACCGAATTCGGAATTATCAGTAACTTTAACTTTTCAAACTAAAGGATTAACTGTCGATAGATTAAAAAGAATAGAATACGAATATTTAGCAGGTTTTGTAGATAAAAGTAATAATCAGTTTCAAAGATTATTAAATGTTGCTGCTGGTAATAACTCAGAATTCGCTGATTACCTCAGACAAGATTTAGTTGATAAAAATGGTAATCTGAAAACGATGTACGCGGGTAAAGACTACATCGATGTCCGTTCCAAAGCTTTATCGATTGCTTATCATAGTTTTCGTGGAACACCATTATCTTTGCAAACCAGTGGAAGTATTTTAGATAATGGAAATATCGCAATTTTAAATGATAATACATTGTCTTGGAATGCTTTACTATTCGATGTAAATGCAGAACAAGCTGAAAATTTAGCAAGAAATAAAGCATTACCAACACCCAAAATGCTTCAAGAAATGAATTTTGTTGCTAATTGGTTTAAGAATATTGGTGCTAGCAAAGTAATACCAGCTTCCGAATTATACATCCGTCATGCAGGAAACGTTACCGGAGTAGTAGAGCCTCTTACTGGAGCAGAAATGTTAGCTGGAGGAGTTCCAGAAAATGAAGCTTTAGGAACTTTTGGCTACCATTTTGATATTCGTGGAGGTATCAAAGGTTTGGGTAATAGAGCTTTGGAAAAAGGATTGGAGCAATTTAGTTTACATTTACCACCATTATCTAACTTTGGTATTCAGCACGCTTTAGTAAAAGATGTTCCAAATCTTGCTGTTATCAGTCCTGCTTCCGGGTTTGAAGGTTATGCTTGTTCTGCTGGTCGAATCGTAGAATTTAACTGTGGTGTCGGACAAGGTGTGGGAATTGGAATTGGAATAGCTCTTTCTAAAAATCGAAATTTAGCAAGCATTTCTAATTTGGAAGTCCGCAGAATTTTAGCTGATACGGAGCGTTTACCGAAAATATATGGAGTTAGCTATATCGAGCAAGCACGGGAATTGGATGTTTTTGAGAATTTGATTGCTTGATGTATTTATGGAAATCGATATCAGTTCCTTTTTATCCAACAAATTCATCTAATGCAGGAGAAATTAATGATTTAGAACTTAAGAATCAATTGGATAAATTAAGAACTCGCGATTGGGAATGGGAATTAGTTGAAATGGTTGTTATTAAAAGTAGTGATGATAAATTCTTTGATTTTGTTATATGCCTAAAATGTGAAGTTGTTCCCTTCCCTATTACAAAACTTGGATTTTACCCTAAATTATTTGGCGCTGTAAGCGAAGCTTTCTCGCAGAGTAGCGCAACTAC
>CAKZYM010000402.1 GCA_937884685.1 uncultured Calothrix sp. | reverse complement strand
ACCCAGATTTGGTTAAATATTGGGAATTAAGAACTAAGAGAAAATCTCAAAATCTAATTCCTTCTTACCAAAAGCTAGCCCGAAAACAAGGTTACAGGTGTTGTGTTTGTGGGGAATCATTGTTTAATGGTGAACCCATTCAAAAACATCATAAAGTTCCTCGAAGCAGGGGTGGTAAAGATACTTACGCTAATCTAGAATTGATGCATTATTACTGTCACCGACAAGTACACTCAGTAGCCCTAGGGTGCGAAGAAGAGGTATTTGTGCAGGAAGAAGAATTAACGCACAGTCTTTGGGAGCATTAGGATTGGCTAAAGCCGGATGCTTGGTAACTTGCTTGTCCGGTTTGTCGGGGGGAAAGGGGTAGCGATATCCCTGACCCACCCATTAAACGTTTGACATATTCAGCGTAACCTTTTGCAGCTAACTTCTTTCCATACCAACTCCCCTCAGCGGGGATTCTCACGTGTGGCAAATTGTAATAGTCTATTGCATTAATTATGATTATTTTTCCCCAGTCCTATTTATAGGACTTAAGCTGTTAGACTGGGACTTGCAGTCCCAGACGGTTTAGAAGCATAGTCTGTCAAACTTGATGAAAAATACCATTATTAATGGTCTGCTTTATAAAATTTGAAGGGTTTTCTTGCTTACCCAACCGGGGTTGAAAACCCCGGTCTAATAGCAAAAGTCCTATAAATAGGACTAGAAAGAAGCAACCAATCTACAATATTTTTTATTTTTGGGTTTTCGCTGAAATGATGTTGTTTGATAGAATTCTGGTTAAAACCCTAAACGCACGGAGACGTTGCAATGCAACGTCTCTACACCTTATATTCCTAACTCCTAACTCCTAAACTTTTAAAACTCTCCTGCTAAAGCATTAACACATCTTTCACAAAGCAACGGATGTTCTTCTGATTCTCCAACTTTTGTAGAATAATTCCAGCATCTATCGCATTTATGACCATCTGCTTTTGCTACTCCGATATCCCAGTTATCTGTCTGCGATTTGTGTTTACATTCATCTATTCCGGGAGTATCTAAAATTTCTGCTTGAGATGTTAGGAATAAATAACGAAGTTCGTCTACATGATTATTACTGTTGTCGTTTAAGGATTTAATCGCATTTCGCAATTCTTCGTCTTTGACGTACAACAATACTTTCGCTTCTAGGGAAGAACCAATCATTTTATCGATTCTGGCTTCTTCTAATACCTTGTTAACATCGTTGCGAATTTGACGAATCTTATCCCAAAATTTTACGATGTCGGGATTTTTCCATTTGTCTTCTAGCTGTACCCAACCGGCTTCAAATACTGATTTGTAAGGGGTTTCGTAAGGTAGAAATTGCCAGATGTCTTCTGCCATGTGGGACAATACTGGTGCAATGGCTTTGGTTAAGTTCTCTAGCGCGATTTGCATTACCGTTTGACAGCTACGACGACGGGAACCGTTTTCACTGCTGATATATAACCTGTCTTTACCCACATCTAAATAAAAGTTGGATAAGTCAACGATGCAGAAGTTTTGTACTGTTTGGAAGAAGCGCGAAAATTGAAAGGTTTCGTATGCATTTGTAATTTCGGAAAACACTTCTGTCATCCGATGCAGCATGTATTTATCGATTTCGGCTAATTCTTCAAATGCTACTGCATCTGTTTGGGGGTTAAAATCATGCAAGTTACCCTAAAAGCACCGCGTGGAGTTGCGAATCTTGTTACGGATATCCATGATTTGCTTCAAGGTATTCTTACCAATTCCGACATCGTTGGTATAGTCTACCGAGGATACCCATAACCGCAATACGTCCGCACCATAAGCGGGTTCTTGCTTCTGATTTTTCCCACCTTCAATAACTATTCTCGGGTCAATTACGTTACCCAAGGATTTACTTTGCTTGAAACCTTTTTCGTCTAAAGTGTAACCGTGAGTCAACACCGTTTTATAAGGTGCGACACCGTTAACCGCGACGCTGGTAAGTAAACTCGATTGGAACCAACCCCGGTGCTGGTCGGAACCTTCTAAATACACGTCGGCGGGATAGCGCAACTCGGGACGCTGTTCGACTACGGATGCCCAGGAAGAGCCGGAATCAAACCATACGTCCATTGTGTCCATACCTTTACGGTATTTTCTGCCGTCGTTTAGATACTTTTCTGGCATTAAATCATCTACGGACAGTTCCCACCAAGCATCGGAACCTTTTTCGCCAATTATTGCTTGAACGTGTTTGATGGTGTCTTCGTTCAGCACCACTTCGTTGGTTTCTTCGTCGTAAAATACCGGAATCGGAACACCCCAGCTTCTTTGACGAGAGATACACCAGTCGTTTCTGTCAGCAACCATTGGTGTTATCCGGTTTTGTCCTTGAGCGGGAATCCACTGGACGGATTTGATTTGTTCTAGTGCTGTTTCGCGGAATTTCTCTACGGAAGCAAACCACTGTTCGGTAGCTCGGAATATGGTTGGTTTTTTGGTTCTCCAGTCGTAAGGATATTTGTGAGCGTAGGGTTCGTGTTTAATTAACGATTTGGCTTCGGTTAATGCGTCGATGATTGCTTGATTACCTTCGCTGATTTGGTCTTTTGCACCAACGACTTTTAAACCAACAAATTTCCCTGCTTCTTCAGTAAACTTACCGTTTGCGTCTACCGGAGCCAGAATTGGTAAATCATATTTTTGTCCGACAATATAGTCTTCTTGACCGTGACCTGGTGCAGTATGAACTAAGCCGGTACCGGATTCTGTAGTAATGTAATCCCCACCGATAATTACCGGACTTTCTCTATCAAATAACGGATGACGGTAAGTAGAATTTTCTAATTCTTTACCTTTGAAAGTGGATTTTACAGTGAGTTTTGCGCCAAATGTTTCGGAAAGACGCTCCGCTAAATCCGCAGCGACGATGAGATATTTAAAGTTAACAGATTCTAAATTCTCAACTTCCACCACAGCATAATTAAGGTCTGGATTCACAGCGACGGCTAAATTACCGGGAATTGTCCAGGGTGTGGTAGTCCAAATCGCTACACCTAAATCAGGTAAAAACTCTGATAATTTATCTTTCGCTGCATCCGCTAAATTCGTCATCGGGAAAGCAGCGTAGATACTGGGTGAAGTATGTCCTTCGGGATATTCCAATTCAGCTTCAGCCAAAGCAGTTTTCGAGCTAGGACTCCAATGCACGGGTTTTAAACCGCGATAGATATAACCCTTCAAAAACATATCGCCAAAAACAGCAATCTGCTCGGCTTCATATTGGGGATTAGAAGTTAAATAAGGATGCTCCCAATCACCCCAGACACCATATCTTTTAAAACTTTCTCGCTGTAAGTAGACCGCTACCCCGCCACAGTCATATGCTTTATTTCGCGGCATCAAAAGAGATAATTCTTGACGCTCCGAAGACTTCATGAATAGCCGAACTTTTAATTCAATCGGTAAACCGTGACAGTCCCAACCGGGTATATAGCTAATTTTACGACCTTGTAATATCTTGTAGCGATTAATAATATCTTTAAGAATTTTATTTAAAGCGTGACCAATATGTAGCGAACCGTTTGCGTAAGGTGGTCCGTCATGTAATATAAATAATTCGCCGGGATTCTCTTGAGAAAGGCGCTCGTAGACTTTATTCTCAGCCCAAAACTTTTGGATTTCGGGTTCGCGCTTGGTAGCGTTTGCCCGCATATCAAACTTAGTTTTGGGTAAATTTACCGTTTTTTTGTAGCTTCCTGGTTCAGTCATTCGATTTTGGATTTTAGATTTTGGATTTTAGATTATTCTGTTCTTGAAAATTGTAATTCCTATTACGGTAATCTTACCCAAAGTCTTTAGCTTAAGGGAAAATAATTTGAAAATCCATTGCGCTGTTGAGCTACAAACCCCCTCACTCTTGAAGAGTGGGGCTACTCAAACAAAGCCTACCTGCGTAGGCTAAATTAGAAAAGCCCATTTTGAGAGCTTAAAGGTCAAAAATTCTCCACTCCCTACTTGTTACTCGTTAATCATTACTCGTTACTTGCTACTTGCTACTTGCTACTTACTACTTGCTACTTGCTGCTCCTAACATTTACCATTCATTTTCATATAGCTAAGTAACCAATTTGCAATGGTTGCTCTGCGTGTTTCTCTGGGGCCAAAGCTACCTATTTTATAACCAGTAAAACCTAACAATTCTTTGGCAATTTGCTTATTTTCCTTGGGAATCGAACGAGTTAACTTAACTGTTGGGGGACGATTAGCAATGAAATCGGGTGGTTCTGGATATTCAGTACGCCATTCTTCGGGTACATTATTTGCATCCCATTTAGTCGTAGATTCATCATAACGATAACCGAGATAATGCCATACTAAATTGAGAACGGTAGTATCATCGATTTCATCTTTGAGAATTGCCCAAATTGTATCGGTGGTGAGTGCAGGTAATTCCATTTTGGATTTTGGATTTTGGATTTTGGATTAAATACTATAAGTTTATAAGCCTTGAGTTGGAAATTTCGTATTAACTGGTTCCCAGACTCCGGCTGGGAACCCATAATTTGAGGCTCTGCCTCAAGTACAATACGAGTCAGAGACTCGCGAACTGTATTCCCAGGTTCCACCTGGGAACAAAAAATTCCCTATTCCCTTTCCTAAAAAATCATGGCAAATTCTAATCTATCAAAACAAACCCATGCTCATGCATTCATCTCGGGAAAAGTCCAAGGAGTAGGTTATCGCTACTCTACGATGAATGAAGCGAAAAGATTAGGTTTAAACGGATGGGTGCGAAATCTTCCTGATAGTCGAGTTGAAGCAATATTTGAAGGTGAATCGGAAGTTGTCGAAGAAGTGATTCGCTGGTGTCATCAAGGTCCAATTGCTGCTGTTGTTAAAGATGTGCAGGTGGAATATTCGGAAGCACAAGGATTGCAGGGGTTTGAAATAATTAGGTAGTAGTTCTAATATCAAGCCACCCTGATACAAAGATTTCATCTAAGTCAGTTACACCTAATGATTTGAGGAAGTAGCAAGTAGCAAGTAGGAAGCAGAAAGAATCTTCCTCATCTGCTTGCAAATTGCTATACAAAGGTTTCAGCATATCTCAAACTCAGGTTTTTGCAAGAAGTGCATAAAATCATGATGCTAACCTCTATGGAAAAACAGAAAGAAACAAACTTAATTTATTACCATAGAGTGTTATCCATGATTACTACAACAAGACAAGAATTTTACTGCCAACAGTTCCTAGAAACAATCAAACTAGACTATACAATGGCAGGTCATCCATCAATCGCTCGTTGGGTTATCAATGAGATTAAAGTTGATGATAGTGAAGCTGATACCCATTTCTTATTTGTTTCGGAAGGTGAAGTAACTCTTAAGTGCGATAGCGGAGAATTCTTATTAAAAGAAAACTGCTTTGCTGCTGTTCCAGGTAATTTTTCTCTAGATGGTTCGGGACAAGTTTTAGTAGCAACTCTTCTCAATTACACTGGACTTTTCAATGTTGGCGGACCAATCGAACCTTTTGGAAGATTGAAATATATTGATGGCTGCTCCTCAACAGTTCTGATTAATCCTCTAAGACGTGGAGAACCATGTTTAAATTTCCTCTACGTTCCTCCTGGAATTTCACAAACTCCTCATACCCATCCCTCATTACGGATTGGACTTGTTGCTTCTGGTAGTGGAACTTGTGAGGTAGATGAAGGAACCTTCCAGATGCAGCCTGGAACTGTGTTCATTCTTCCTGAAAATAAGTTACACAGCTTCCATGCAATTGATGACTACTTGAAGATTATTATTTATCATCCAGATTCTGATGTTGGTCCAACAGATGATTCTCATACCATGCTCAATAATACTTTTGTTGGTAAAAAGTCAGCCCAAGTTTTGGATGCAATTAGAACAAGATAACTGATGCTAGATGAATTTTTGTGAGGGTTATATAGAGGGGTTTGTTGTTAATATTCTGAATATTGTTTCAATAAACCCATTCAATTATAACCCTTGCCCAAACATTAGATTTACCTTAATCGATTGAATCAGCATATTCAATTTATATAACCCAAAATCCCGATTCATAAATTCAACAAACTATAGTAGAGAGCTTATTAACTATGATTGCTAATGACAAATTACCGAGCAGTGTTTATCCTTTCCAAAAAAGCTGGAATATTATTAAGAAAGGTTGGAAAACTTTAGCCGAAGATTACGCGATTGTGATGAAGCGCGACCCGGCTGCAAAAAACTGGCTAGAAGTCTTTTTTCTCTACCCAGGTCCTCAAGCGATTGTCTTATATCGTATAGCCCACTTGCTTCACAAGGTCGGTGTTTTCTTTTTACCCCGTTTTATTTCCCATCTCGCTCGCTTCTTGACAGGAATTGAAATTCATCCCGGCGCACGTATTGGCAAAGGTGTATTTATTGACCACGGTATGGGAGTGGTTATCGGTGAAACCGCAGTAGTCGGAGATTATTGTTTGCTTTATCAAGGTGTAACCCTTGGTGGAACGGGTAAGGAAAGAGGTAAACGTCATCCGACTTTGGGACGTAATGTCACTGTCGGTGCGGGTGCCAAAATTCTTGGTAATATTAATATTGGCAGTAACGCTCGTGTTGGCGCAGTGTCAGTAGTTTTAAGAGATATACCGTCAAATTCCACAGTTGTCGGAATACCGGGTCGAATTGTTGCTCAACGAGATAGAGTAGAAATTAACTAACTAATTAATTATTAATTGAATTATTTATACATAACCATAACCAATAGAGGTGTACTGCTCAGCGGTACACCTCTGTCTAATAGAACTAGGAATTACGCAAAATATACGTCATAGCTACAGAGTTGAATTTGGTGAAAAGTCGATAAAAAGTGCATAAATTCAGTTTTGTGATTCCTATTAAAAAACAGCAAGACAAAACTAATTTATTATCTTCGGATACTATCTGTTTTGAATTAATATATCCAAAACCACTATATATCTACTTTAGGAGTAATTATGATTTCACTAACAAGCGATACAGAAACAAAGCCTACAAAAGCAATGCGAATGGCAATTGCTAATGCAGAGGTTGGAGATGAGCAAAAAGGAGAAGACCCAACCGTTAACGAATTATTAAAGCGCACAGCGGATTTATTAGGTAAAGAAGACGCTCTGTTCTTTGCCTGTGGAACTATCTGCAACTTCGTATCAATTAAGACCCATACTCGTCCCGGTGATGTGGTGCTAGCAGAACATATGGCACACATAATTCGAGCAGAATCGGGGGGTGCAGCAATGACTTCTGGGGTATTAATGGAACCCATTACCAGCGAAAGAGGGATTTTTACAACCGATGATGTACAACAAGCCCTTGATAGAGTAGCAATAGCTCCTTACCTTTACTCTGCAAATCCACGGTTATTGTGCGTTGAGCAAACCCATAATTTTGCAGGAGGTACGGTTTGGCAGCTGGACGAACTACAGCAGGTTTGTAATTTTGCTCGTCAAAAAGGTTTAGCCACCCATATGGATGGAGCAAGACTTTTAAATGCAGTTGTTGCAACTCAAACTACAGCCAAGGATTTTGCTTCCTGTGTTGATTCTGTGTGGCTTGACTTTAGTAAAGGACTAGGGGCACCTATGGGTGCTGTTCTTGCTGGTACAAAGGAATTCATCGCTGAAGCACGTCGATACAAACACATGTTTGGTGGTGCAATGCGTCAAGCTGGTATTATTGCAGCAGGTTGCCTTTATTCACTTGACCATCACGTTCAACGTTTACAAGAAGACCACAAAAATGCAACTTATTTGGCTCGAAGATTGAGTCAAATTGAAGGAATTACAGTTAGAAACACTTCACCAGATACAAACATTGTTTTCTTTGATGTTTCCGGACTGGGAATCGATACAGCCATGTTCCTGAATCTTTTACAAAAGCATGGTGTGAAAATGGGAGCCGTTGGTAAATCAATTCGGGCTGTTACTCATTTAGATGTTTCCTGGACTGATATCGATGTTGCCATTGATGCTATTTCCAAAATAGCCAGGGCTTACACAAATGTTAAAAGCAATGGCGTACAAAGGACACTGAGTGCCCAGAAAACTGTACTACAGATTGCATAAGTTCAGGACTTATAAAGGTTG
>CAKZYM010000401.1 GCA_937884685.1 uncultured Calothrix sp. | reverse complement strand
AAGTAGCAAGTAGTAAGTAGTAAGTAGTAAGTAGTAAGTAGTAAGTAGCAAGTAGCAAGTAGTAAGTAGTAAGTAGTAAGTAGCAAGTAGCAAGTAGCAATAAGGGTTTGAGGTAAATTTATATATCGTTACATAGCTTCATTTATTGGTGCCGACTTACTTAACGCTGCGCTACACTAACAGCAAGCCTTAAACATTATTTAAATAATCAAACAAAATTGCCTGGAATCTTGTAGTGCAATCTTTCAGACAATTTTTTAATATTCTGATTTAGAAACTCCAACAAATAGGTTATGTATTAACTTCTAAATGGCACTTTTCTGCAATTTCCTTTTCCTTTTGTGTAGAAGAAAGGTCTAGTGTCAACAGGTTTATTATTAGGAGGATTAACAATAACATCCCACGGCTCATCATAACCCGTATAAGTCCAGTTTCTTTGACACTGGTCTACTTTATTGACATTATTTCTTGATTTGCTATACATCCACACATCTACTACTTTATTTTGACGACATACATCAGTGTCGCATTCATCTTCTACAATCAAATACTTTTTGAGGTGAGGAGCATACATACGAGTACCCACAGGCCACTGCTGATTAAAGCGAAGGGGAGTTGCAATTATAATTGGATTTGCGTAACTTCCGTTTCCACCCCTTTTATCATTTGCATCTTTATGGAGGGAAGCGGGAAAATATAAAGAGGAATAAGCAATTGCATAGGAACTATATGTGCCACTGTCTCCTGCTTGGTTATCGTGATAGCTGTAATATGTCATCTTTATCTTATCGGGATAAGGAGCGCTAGCAATTTGCATTGCTTCAGTTTTTTGGACTTTTGAGGAAGTTGGAAGCGGGTTTAATTCCTGTTTTTGAAATGGTAGAGATACGTCAGCATTAGTAGTTATGATTAATGCTGTAGCAGCAAACATTGTAGAGAACTGTCTTTTCACGATATTAATCCTTAAATAAACCTAATTTTTCTTTTTCTAAAATCTGATTGGAACTGCAACTTTAGCAGAAATGAACAGTTGGCAATAACCACAATTTCGATATCAAAATATATCTAAAGCTATTCAAGTTAAGCAGTAGGTAATTTGATTCTTCCCTTGAGACTGTACTGCTTAACTCTGGGAATACAAAGCTTCCATCCTGGTTCTATTTGTGTGGGGTCGCTAATTAAATCTCTGTTAGCTTCGTAAATTTTGCTCCATGATTGCTTGCTTCCATCAAGGTAAAATTTTTCAGCTATTTTAGATAAATCGTCACCAAATTGTACTTCGTAAACTTGAGAATTAGGCGGACATTTTCGTTCGGAAAATTGTGGTGTAGAAAATGTCATTTCCTCAAGAGTTACGAAACTAAATCCTCGTTGTTTAAGTTCAGGAATAGCAGTATCAACCGCTTTAATCGTATCTTCCCCGCGCGCTTTATTCCCTTGTTTGGGTAAGTCGTGACACAAAATAATTGAGCCATTTTCAGCAGACCGGAAACTATCAACAATCGATGGGACTCCAGGACTTCTCCAATCATTGGTATCAATTGACCAGTGAATATGGCTAAGTCCAAGAGTATCAGCTAATTCAGTTACCCTAAACTGATTGTCACTATCAATAGCTTGACCGTTTTCAAAAGGAGGTTGACCCATGGGGGGACGAAAATAATTGGGAGTATACCCGGTCACTCGTCGGATTATGTTGTTTGTATCTCGCAGTTGTTTAAGAACCCTATCATTATCTAACGTCCGAAGACTTTGAGCATCATAAGAATGATTGGCAATCAGATGACCTTCATCATGGGTCTGATTAACAATTCTTGGAAACTGTTTAACACGTTCACCAATACAGAAGAAAGTGGCTTTCACGTCATGTTTTCCGAGTACACGAAGCAACTTTTTTGTTATGTTGTAAGGTCCGTCGTCGAACGTGAGAGCAACTTGAGGTTGGCTCGGGTCACCTGAGTAAATTGGTTCTAACATGATAGTTTGTTCGCGAACTTTGTATCACAATAATTACTAGGTGCCAGTGTTTTTAACTTATTCACTTTCAGCAGTAAAGTTTACAAAACTTCGCGAAAAACCCTCCATGTACTATTTACCCATCTTTCCAAGTACCGTGAAAACCGGGAGGAATCACGCTAGGTAAACTTAATTTACAAACTGGTTCTTTATCTAAATTATTCGCATCAAATATCCATAATTCGCTACTATCATAATTCCCATCGTAAACAACCGTCAAAATAAAACCCTGCGCGTAAATTGGTTCGGAAGGATAAAGATTGTCGCCAAAATTCGCTTCGGTAATAGTATCAGTTTGATGGTCAAAGCAAGCAATGCTATTTAATATCTCCTTACTAATATCCGTACCTTCCTTAACTGTAGAAAGATAAGTATATTGAGAAGACTTCCCGACATTTTTTTGGGGGACGATAGGAAATTCGCAATGTCTATCAAATAATGTTTCTATATTGCTAACTTTTCCGGTTTGTGGATTTAAAGTAACCCGAGCTAACTTACTTTGAGAAGCAGTATGAGTTTCACCCGTCGGAACTTCTTTAAGAAATTGATTGGTTTGAAAGTCTTTATAACTAGCAATATCAACAATTGCAGCACCGCTATTATCTATATAACCATTAGAAAAATGCCATTGAAACCAGGGTTCCGTCTCGCTACGACTGACAATATCCAAAGTTTCGCGGTCGATAACTAAAATTTGAGTACCTTTATTAGGTTGCCATTCTAACGAATCGCTGAAGCAACTTAAACCCATTGCTGGTAATAATAAATTTAACCGTACCGGAGGAATAAAAAATATTAAATATCCTCCTGCTAAAACAAAATCATGTACTAAAGGAACACCATCTAATTGATGAGCAGCTTTCTTTAAAATTTTTCCCGTAGCATCGCTTTTATAAATATTAAGAATTGAATTTAAACCAGGTGAAACACCAAAATTAAAAATTTCTCCTGTCTGTGAATCAACCTTCGGATGTGCGGAATATCCCATTCCATCATCTAATTTTTCTAAATTATCTTTCCCCAGAGTATCCAAGTTTTGTAAATCGAGTTTATGAGGATTTCCACCTTCCCATAAAGCCAAAAGTTTATCTGGTAAAGCCAAAACCGAAGTATTCGCAGCATTTTTAATTGGTTTAAACCACTGATTCCAAACCGCTCCCGGTGCAGTCATCCCATAATTACCGTAAAGCAACTTACCAGCTTTGGTTTCTTCCTTAAATCCTTCAGTTTGGACATAACGGTAAATTGCTGAAGCATTATCCCCCTTAAAATGAATCGCAAGAATTGCACCATCTCCATCAAACCAGTGTCCGACAGAAATACCACCACGTTCCAACCTTCCCGGCCCATTGCGGTAAAGAGTACCATTTAAATTTGGCGGAATTTTACCTTCAATTATCGAAAGTGGAGTTAAAGGAAATTCCGTTGCAGGTTTTTGAAAAGCTTTAGCCCAGGCTTTTTTTGAGGATTTTGGAACTGTTTGCATTTTAAATTAACTTTAAGCAGTTATAAAATAATCTTAATCTTTAATTCTTCTATTTTGCATATCAAAAAGATTATACCTCTCTATTTCCTTCCTTTGCGTCTCTGCGGTTTTTAATTCTTTTATTTTATTAATATGAGTGTTGATTATTGGTGGTTTTTTATTCATCTTTCCTCCGCTGAGGAAACAGATATTTTTCCCTTCTATCAAAATGCTTTGCAAAAAGCTGTTTTATCTAATATTTCACAAGATATTTTACAAAAATGGCGAGATAATCCCGAAAGTTTTATATTTATAAATGATGATTGGATTTTGTTTTACAATCGATTTATTTCAGCTTTTATAGTTGATAGCTTTCAAAATTTTGGCGAACAGCTTATTTCAGAAAAATTAATTCCAGAATGGAAATTCAACGAAAATAATTGTTTTAATTTCATTTCAATTAATAGATGCTCTCCAGTAGCTGCGTTATTTTACGCCTTAAAACCCGAACTCGCAGATAGAATTCCGGGTTTCATGGGAAATATGTTTATTCGTCCACATGAAATTAAACAAGCTTTGAATTTAGTAGAAGAGGTATTTAATAAAATCGATTATCAAACATTGAATTTTCAAGCAAGTAGCTTAATTATGGGTACCGATGATGCTTTTCATATATTAAATGCATTGCCAAAAGCTCTTGCAAGCGCAAATGAAAAAGATTGCAGCTTGTTGACTTTGGCAATGCGTGCTTGGTAGTTGAAATACTTCAAATTATTTAAATCTTGAAATCAACTCTTCACGAGATAGTTGTAATAACAACGGAGAAAATTCTTCTGGTCTTAAAGCCAATAGTGGTTGAACGATTGAATTTAATTCGTCATCTAAAGAACCAAATTTGGCTTTCAATAAATTTTCTATGACAGTACGTTGTCCCTCATTTCTTCCTTTTTGTTCTGCTTCTGCTAATCTTTCTAAATAAATCGGTGATAAATTCATTAGTACCTCTCTATCTTCTTCGTTAGGAACTTGTTTAATTTCAATTTGGGTCTTTAAACTTAATAGTAAATCAATTGCTTTATCCCGTAGGGGGTTATTCTGGGGAAGCATGTTTAATTCTTCTATCGCTTGCTGCTGAACCCTTCCTTTTCCTAAAAGTCTTAACCATAAGGTTTCTGGTGTCCGGGGTAGCTGGTGAATAGCCACGATTACAGTTTTAAGATGCTCTCCGAGAAAATGAACTCCCGTACCCCAATTTTCTTCATCGAGACTGGCTTTAAATCCATCTAATATTGCTGTAGATACGGTTGGTGATAAAATCCACAGTAATGGTAAATTTTCTTCTCTTGTAGATGTATTATCTCGTTTATTTTGACGCTCTACATCGGCAATAATATAGAACAATTTGTTCATACAGCTACGAATTTCCGAAATTTTTACCGCACCTCTAAATGGTTCGATAAGAGCAGATGTATTGGCTATCCTACCTAATAATCCCAATTGTATTGCATCTGTGCTGGACTGAGGTGAAGGTGCAAAATAAACGTCGATTTCTCGAATTTCTGCTGGAACTGCTTTGCTGGTTTCTATTTTTCCTAGGGGTTGCAATAATTCTTCTAGATAGTCCTTCGCGAACTGGTCGTATGGAAACCTAGTCATTAGAAATGATGTTTTGCTGCTTCCCAATTTTATATTACTGTGGTGGCTATTAATTAGTACAAGAATTATTATTCTGTGTTGGTAAAAATTTATTTTTATTTGCAGAAGATGCGATTAAATCTATTTCCCCATTACCTTTGGTGCTAGTGTCGATAACACTTTTACCAAATAGAAAAATATCTTTCACATCAATATTAATAACCCAGACAAAAAAACCTCGGGTCCCAAACCGAGGTTATTTCAAGAAAACCAAATGTCTACCGTTGTAAAAGATATTGAAAATTTCAAATCTTATTAATTCACATCAAAGCCACATAAGTCAGGCTTTCATGAACTTATGTAAATAATAGTAATGAAATCATTACAAAATGTCAATCAGGCTTGACACTGAAGTTTTTTGTATATATTAAACAAAGCCTAAGTATATTACCAGGTATTGGTAGAAAAGAGGGGGAAGTTTTAGAGTAGCAAGTAGTAAGTAGTAAGTAGCGAGTAATAAGTAATGATGACCTGAATAGATGGTCGGAAGTTAAATTAAGAACGAATAGGTATTTTACTTGCTACTCTCTACTCACTGATAACTGTTTCTATCGCTTTTGCAGCATCGGGGGGAATTTCTGTGACTA
>CAKZYM010000400.1 GCA_937884685.1 uncultured Calothrix sp. | reverse complement strand
AATAAACTAAAATTGATATTCAAAAACTTAATAATCCAAAAACCCGGCTTTTCAAAAAAACCGGGTTTACTACTCATCACAAATAATCCATAAATACTATATAGCAATATTAACTATAATTAATGAACTATGTGAATATGAAATTAATGATTAAATAATTTAACTTTTAGAGGAATTAGAATCGTTTACGCGCAAATCCCCTTGAGTATTGATATCTAACTCTTCTCTACGAACTGTTTCTTTAGCTTCAACAGTATCTTGTTCGACAACTTTCTTGACTCGAACTTCCTCACGGACGTATGCTTCTTTGCTGATTTGAGCCTGTTCTTCGTAAAGTTCAACTCGTGCAACTTCACCCTCAGCGAAATTAACTTGACCGGGGTCTACTACAGTTGCTTCTCCGGTAGGTGTAGTTCTTTCAATTACAACTCGCTCTTTCTCTACTGGAACAGATACTTTAGCAGTTTCGGTTTCAATATGTTTACCAACAGTTACTTCACCACTCTTAATGCGAGTTTTGCTAGCAATTAAACGCTCTTCGTAAAGTTTGATATTAGAGTGGTCGCGGTCGTTCAAACCATATAGTGAAGAATCATTTTGATAGCTATAAGTATCTTTGTTATAAGCTACATTATTAGCTCCAGGAGTACGATAAGCACCGCGTACTTTTTCTTCGTAATCATAATCGACGGTCATTGTCTCGTCGTATTCAGGCAAGTTTTCTACTTGCTCTTTACTAAGTCCATCTACATAGACGCGCTTCTGATTGTAATCGAGACGAGAAAGACCAATTGGTAATAAAACTTTCTTACCTAAGAACAACGGACCAGTATCAATAACTAAATATCTAAAACGACCTTCATGGTCTACCAAAGCATCTTCAACGGAACCTACTTTGTCCTCACCCTGAGTATAAAGAGACATTTGTTTAATATCTTCACCACCAAAAACCTCTTTATAATTGGGGTCAAAATCTTCAAGTTTATATAGTGCCATAGAATTTATTTCTAATTTGTTTACATCTGAACTTCAGTGTAAAAAAACTAGTCATATCTTTTCTTCCTGCTTGCGACCTAAATTTTAATCACCTATTCTCAGTCGATAGTTCAGTGAGGGAGAGGGGATGGGGAATAGGGGATTGGGGATTTTAGATTTTGGATTTTGGATTTTGGATTGGTAATTGGTAATAGTTAGGAATTAGGAGTTAGGAGTTAGGAGTTAGGAGTTAGGAGTGGGAGCATCTTGCTCCCTATATCTGCCACTTTTCTCATCTCCCCATCTCTCCTTGTCCCCCCATCTCCCCATCTCCCCATCTCCCCATCTCCCCATCTCCCCATCTCCAATCCCCCATGCCCAAATCCCTATCTCTTATAAAGCCGTGTCATTTCCAACAACCTTCTGCTCAATTCGGGGGTAAGCTGGTCGTTGCTTTGATACCTCCAGCGCCAGTTTCCAGCGCTAACGCTGGGGTCGTTCATTCTCCCTTCGTTGCCTAAATCTAGAAAGTCTTGAACTGAGAGTATAGCTAAATCTCCTACTGATGATAAGGCCATACGAATAAATTCCCAGTTGATTTCTTTGATTTCTTCGGGTGAAGCATATCCTAAGTATTTGGCTACGTGCTGCTTTTCTGTTTCTCCGGTTTGATTCCACCACCCAATACTGGTGTCGTTGTCATGGGTACCGGGATACACTACGCAGTTGGGAATGTAGTTGTGGGGTAAGTAAGGATTGTCTGCTTCTCCACCGAAACCAAATTGCAAAATACGCATTCCGGGGAAATCAAATCTATCTCGTAATTCTTCTACTTCGGGGGTAATAATTCCTAAGTCTTCTGCCATTACGGGTAAATCACCTAAAGCAGAATTCAAAACTTCAAAGAATTTGGCATCCGGTCCTTTTACCCATTCACCATTGATGGCTGTTTCTTCTCCTGCGGGTACTTTCCAATATGCTTCAAATCCCCGGAAGTGGTCGATACGAACGATATCTACATATTGCAATGTTGCTCGAAAACGTTCTACCCACCAAGCATAATCGGTTTGCTCTAGTTTGTCCCAGTCGTAAACGGGATTTCCCCAAAGTTGTCCGGTAGCGCTGAAGTAATCTGGTGGTACTCCAGCAATATAAGCAGATTCTAAAGTTTCTGAATTTAATTGAAATATTTCTGGATTTGCCCAAACATCGGAACTGTTATGACAAACATAAATTGAAATATCACCAACTATTTTGATGTCTTTATTGTTGGCGTAATCGCGTATTTTTTTCCATTGTTGGAAGAATTTAAATTGTAAAAATTTATGGTATGATACGCTGTCTTTTAATTTTTCTTCCTGAGCTTTTAATGCATCTTTTTCGCGACGAGCTACAGCACTATCCCAAAAATTCCAAGCTTTATAATCGTTGGCTTCTAATAATGCCATAAACAGCACATAATCATTTAACCAAGAAGCTTGTTCTTTACAAAAGTTTTCAAATTCTTGATTAGCGGTTTTTGCTAAAGAATTTTGAAAACGTTGATAAGCTTTTTGGAGAATTTTTGTTTTGTGAGGTATGACTGCATCAAAGTCAACTCTATTAGGGCTGGTTTTTACGTTTTCTAAGGGAACTAATTCTTCTTGTGTTAGCAAACCCTCTTCTAGCAACTGTTCTAGAGAAATCATCAAGGGATTTCCAGCGAAGGCACTAAAATTCATCGTGTAAGGTGAATGTTCATAACCTGTCGGGCCTAAAGGTAGAATCTGCCACAACTTTTGACCGCTTGAAACAAGAAAATCAACGAATTTATAAGCTGATTCACCTAAATCGCCAATGCCAAATTTACTTGGCAAACTAGTCGGATGGAGTAGAACTCCACTTGCTCTTTCAAAACTCATAAAATGACCCTAAATTAATTAAAACAATAATAAACAATAGCAAACTGTCAAGATTTCATCAGTAGCTTAATTTGTATATTAGTAAAATAGCGATTAGGGAAATAAGGCCAGTAAAAAAAATTATGCAAAATCCATTGTTAAAAGATGACCCACTGTGGTTTAAAGATGCAGTTATCTATGAAGTGCCGGTGCGTGCTTTTGCTGATAGCGATGGTGATGGTATAGGCGATTTTGGCGGACTAACTGATAAGTTAGATTATCTCCAAGATTTGGGAGTGACGGCTATTTGGGTGCTACCTTTTTTCCCTTCTCCCTTACGAGATGATGGCTATGATATCGCTGACTATCACAGCGTTAATCCGATATACGGTAATTTAGAAGATTTTAAGAATTGCTTGAATGCTGCCCATCAAAGAGGTATTCGGGTAATTATTGAGTTGATTGTTAACCATACTTCCGACCAGCATCCTTGGTTCCAACGGGCACGTAAGGCTCCCCCTGGTAGCCCGGAACGAGATTTTTATGTTTGGAGCGATACTCCAGAGAAATATCAAGAAGCAAGAATTATCTTTAAGGATTTTGAAACTTCTAACTGGACTTGGGACCCCGTAGCAAAGGCTTATTATTGGCACCGTTTTTATTCTCACCAACCGGATTTGAATTTTGAAAATCCTCAAATGCAGCAAGCGCTGTTTGATGTGGTGGATTTTTGGTTGGAGATGGGTGTTGATGGGTTGCGTTTGGATGCTGTTCCTTATCTATACGAGCGCGAAGGAACCAACTGTGAAAACCTTGAGGAAACTCACGCTTTTCTGAAGAAGGTACGCAGTCACATGGATGAAAAGTTCCCCAATCGGATGATGCTGGCTGAAGCAAACCAGTGGCCCGAAGATGCTGTAGAGTATTACAGCGGTGGAGATGAATGCCACATGAATTTCCATTTTCCATTAATGCCACGTTTGTTTATGGGGCTGCAAATGGAAGATAGCTTCCCGATTATTGATATTTTGCAGCAAACACCGCCGATTCCTGGTAATTGTCAGTGGGCTTTATTCCTACGGAATCACGATGAATTGACTTTGGAAATGGTCAGCGATGAAGACAGAGACTATATGTATCGGGTTTACGCTCAAGACCAGCAAGCAAGATTAAATTTGGGTATTCGTCGCCGTTTAGCACCTTTGATGGGCAATAATCGACGACGCATTGAAGTTATGAATGCTTTGCTGATGTCTTTACCCGGAACCCCTGTGCTTTACTACGGTGATGAAATAGCCATGGGGGACAATATTTATTTGGGAGATAGGAACGGGGTAAGAACTCCGATGCAGTGGAGCGCAGACCGCAATGGTGGTTTTAGTCGATGCAATCCCCACAAGCTTTACGCTCCGGTAATTATCGACCCAGAATATCATTTTGAAGCTGTTAATGTTGAAGCCCAGCGAGAAAACCGCAATTCCCTATGGTGGTGGATGAAACGGTTGATAGCGACTCGCGGACGTTTCCAGGCTTTTGGTAGAGGTACTTTTGAGCTACTTTATCCAGAAAATCGTAAGGTTTTAGCGTTTACTCGTACTTATAACGGGGAACATATTCTAGTTGTTACTAACTTGTCTCGCTTCGTCCAGACAGTAGAATTGGATTTGTCCGCATTTGACGGCATGATTCCGGTGGAAATCTTCGGACGGACAACATTTCCATCCATTGACGATACACCTTACTTCATGAGTTTAGCGCCTCATGCGTTTTACTGGTTTACCTTAGACGTTCAAACAAATATCACTTGTGCGGTAAGACCCCAGAATCAAATACCCACAATAGTAGTCAGCGACAATTGGCGGAATATTTTCACCAAATCAGAAACAAAGGCAGCAATGGAAGAAATGCTGCCAGATTATATGTGTGCCTGTAGCTGGTTTGACAGTAAAAGTCGGGTAGTTCAGTCCTCTCACATAATTGAAGCGATTCCTATTTCTTTCCGTTCCTTGGAAGCAGCAATTGTTTTGGTACAGCTAGACTACACCGAAGGCGACCCCGAAACCTATGTATTGCCCTTGGCTTACGAACCCGAAGGTATTAATCACGAACGCTTTAGTTCTTACCGCGAAGAAGTTGTAGCCCATATCGAAATACGCAGCGCCAAACAAACAGGGGTGTTATTTGATGCCCTAGCAGACAAAGAATTTCTTAACTTCCCCCTCGAAGCCATTGCCAACAAAGAAACCTATCAAGGCATGGCAGGTCAACTAGTTGCAGAATCTAGCAAAGATTTTACTGAGTTAGCCGGTGCTGGTTCTAACTTCGGATTAAAAGCCAATCTGGAAGCACATCTGTTACGTGGAGAACATAACAACACCTGCGTAATATATGGCGATCGCCTGATGTGCAAACTATTCCGAAAGGTAGTAGGAGAAGGAATTAATCCCGATTTAGAAGTGGGTCAGTTTCTCACCCACAGTTCGGCGACAAAAGGACTACCAGGGGCAGAAAACTTTGCTCCCGTTGCCGGTAGCTTAAATTATAGTCGCAAAGGCTTTGAGACCATGACTTTAGGAATGGTGCAAAAATACATTCCTGACATCAGAGATGGTTGGGCTTATAGCCTTGATAACCTGCGGGACTTTTTCGAGCAAGTACAGGTAACGCAAATAGATGCTATAGCCGATATTGATTTACCTCCTTCCTTATTATCGGCTGCATTAGAAACCGAAATCCCCGAAATAGCTCAGGAAATGATTGGTTCCTATTTGCGGAATGCTCAACTGTTAGGCGAACGTACCGCTGAAATGCACTTAGCATTAGCATCGGATACAGAAGACCCAAACTTTGCTCCAGAAGCATTTACCTCTTTTTACCAGCGCTCGATTTACCAATATATGCGGAATCAAGCCG
>CAKZYM010000399.1 GCA_937884685.1 uncultured Calothrix sp. | reverse complement strand
ACCAAATAAAGCCATCGAATACGCCGATTGCGCTACGGTTCTTGGTAACGAGTTTACGATGGGTACATTTAAGTACGCTAATAAGCCGATGTACCGGATTCCGATTTCTGCTCCCACACTATATCCTTGGTCCGAAAATAAGGATTTTGCAGCTTGTCGTAAAAACTTCCTTTGGTTTGGTAGCGGTGGTTTAGTTCATAAGGGATTGGACTTACTTTTAGATGCATTTTCCCAAATGCCAGACTACCATTTAACAATTTGCGGACCGATTGATAGAGAAGAAGACTTTATAGCAGCTTTTTATCAAGAACTTTATCAAACTCCTAACATTCATACAGTTGGTTGGGTTGATGTTAACTCTCAAAAATTCCTAGATATCGTTAACAATTGCTTAGGTCTTGTTTATCCTTCCTGCTCCGAAGGTGGTGGTGGATGCGTTATCAACTGCATGCATACAGGTTTGATTCCAATAGTCAGCTATGAATCTAGCGTAGATATTAGCGACGATTATGGCGTGATTTTCCCAGAAAATTCTGTAGAAGAAATTAAGCAAACTATCGAAAATATTTCCAGTCTCAATCCATCACAACTCGAACAGATGGCTAAGAACTCTTGGAAATTTGCTAGAGAAAATCATACAAGAGAACAGTTTGCGCGAGTCTATAGAGAAGCAATTGAAAAAATCATGGTGGAATACGGTATCAAGAACGATTTATTAACCTATGTTTAAACATTCTTTAAATAAATTGCGGATAACTTTAGGAGCAGCCGTTAGAGACTTAAACTACAATGTACTTTATAATTGGTTACTACATTTAAAAAGTAAGCCAATAGAAGCAAACAAAAAATCAGCAATAGTTTTTTCTCCCCATCAAGACGATGAAACTATAGGTTGTGGGGGAATGATTGCTCTCAAGCGTTCTCAAGGAATACCAGTTAAAGTGGTGTTTTTAACTGATGGACGCTATGGTAAACCTTCTGACGTAAAGCCAGAGAACGCTGTAAAATTTCGCCAGGAAGAAGCATTAACTGCTCTAAATATTTTGGGAATCGAACCATCCCAAACACAATTCTTGGACGAAACCGACGGCTCCTTGGCTCAACTAACCGAACCGCAACAAAACTTATTGATTGCTAAATTAGTTGAAATTCTCCAATCCTTTGAGCCGCAAGAAGTTTACGTTCCACACCACCACGATAAACATCCAGACCATGAAGCGACTTACTCTCTAGTTCGGACTGCCATTGAAGTATCAAGGCAGCAAATAGAACTTTTGCAATATCCAATTTGGATGCTGTGGCGAAATCCGCTTTCAAGTCATGAATATTTACATAAAAATAGTCATGCTTACCGATTATCTATTAGTGACTTTAAAGAAAAAAAACATCAAGCAATTGGAGCTTATAAATCCCAAACTCCAAATTTGCCTTCCAGCTTTAAGCAGGCGATGTATTCATCTTACGAAATGTTTTTTAAAGATTAAAGTTAGCTAATAATAGCTATTATTAAAACCTAAATTGTTTGTCAAGCAAGAAAGAATATCTGTCTTTATATTAATACAATAAATTCTTTAAAAATTGCTTACATCGGAACTGTGATTTCATAGGAAAAAAAATGAAAATTGCCTTAGTTCATGATTATTTAACCCAGCGAGGTGGGGCGGAAAGAGTATTTGAATTACTCTGCAAAAGATTTCCGGAAGCCGACATATTCACATCTTTATACGATGCCCAAAAAACAATTGACTTAGGCGAACGCATAGTCAAAACAACTTATTTACAGCAAATTCCTGGTGCAGCCAAATACTTTAGATTAATGGCTCCCTTTTACTTTCCCGCTTTTCGCGCTTTAGACTTGCAAGAATATGATTTAATTATCAGCAGCAGCACCAGTTTTGCCAAAGCAGTAAGAAAAAGTCCGAAAGCTAGACACGTTTGTTTTTGCCATAACGTCACCCGTTTTCTCTGGGATACCGAAACTTATTTGAGAGAGTATGCTGATTACCAGTATTTTGCTCCGTTAATTGAAAAAGTCTTTCAGTTAATGAGAAATGTTGATTTAACTTATGCTCAAGAGCCAGACCTTTATATTGCGAATTCTAGCGTTGTTGCGCGTCGGATTAAAAGCACTTATGGTAAAAAAGCTATAGTTATTAACTATCCAATTGATACCAGTAAGTTTATTTATTCAAATTCTAAAGAAGATTATTTTCTTGCATCTGCGAGGATGATAGGTTACAAACGACTTGATATAATAGTGGAGGCTTTTAACTGGCTGGGATGGCAACTGAAAATATCAGGTGACGGCCCAGAAAGAGAACGCTTACAATCGAAAGCTTTGAAAAATATCGAATTCGTGGGTCACGTATCCGATTTAGAACGTACCCAACTATTTGCGAAAGCAAAATCTGTAATAGTCGCAGCCTTAGAAGACTATGGGTTAGTACCAGTAGAAGCAAACGCTAGTGGAACCCCAGTAGTTGCCTTCGGAGCGGGAGGAGTTTTAGATACTCAGGTACCAGGAAAAACAGGAGTGTTTTTCAAGAGACAAACGCCTGATTCTCTACAAACTGCCTTATTAGAAGCCAGGGAAATCTATTGGAATTACGAAAATATTCGCAACCACGCTGTAGCAAATTTTTCAGAAGAAGCATTTTTTAGTAAAGTCGAGCAAGTCATCGACCAAACTAATGGCTTACAGCGTTCGCAGTCCCTGATTTGTTAGCTAAGGAAATTAAAAACGTGATGCAAACCAGTCTAAGTCCCCATGTAAATCCAGCTGCTGATTCAGAACCGGGTTACGGGCAGCTGTTTGCGGTATTAATCCGGCGATTTCCTTGGTTTTTGGTAGTATTTTTGGCTTCAGTTGGAGCGGGTTATTATGTTTATCGAAAAACCCCTCCCAGTTTCAAAAGTTCAATGGAACTATTGGTAGAAGCTAACTATCAAGGTAAGACAGAAGGAACGGGATTAGACAAACAGTTTATTGACTCAAACGTGGAGATAGATACCGCAACCCAATTGAAAATTATGGGTAGCTCTTCACTTATTCGACAAGCTGTTGACAAACTTAAGCCCGAATACCCGCAAATTACTGTAAAAGATATAAAAAGTGCTTTGTCCTTAAAGCAGTTAAGGTCAGAAGACGATAACGTTGCAACTAAAATTTTTCAAATCGAGTATACAAGTACAGACCCAGTTAAAACTGAAAGAGTATTAGAAGCCATACGCCAAGTTTATCTTGATTACAACCAGAAACAGCAAGAAGAGCGTTTAAGAAATGGTCTGAAAGTAATTAGGGAACAGAAAAAAAAGGTCACCGAAGATTTAGACCAAGCTGAATCAAGGTTATTAAGATTTCGTACATCTGAAAATTTAACAGACCCCCAAACACAAGCTCAAGCTTATGAAACTGCTTTAAATAACATTCAACAAGAGCGACGCACAACTCACAATCAATATAAAGAAGCTCAAGCACGTCTTTCATCTTTACAAAAGCAATTAAAACGCACTCCCCAAAAAGCACTTGTCTCTTCTCGTTTGAGTCAATCAACTCGTTACCAGTCTTTGCTTAACGAAATTCAAACAACTGAACTGGCTATTGCTCAAGCGAATTTACGTTTTACGGAGAACCATCCCGACGTTTTAAAGCTTAAGGAACAGCTAGCAGAACAAAAGCAGCTACTAAAACAAGAAGTAGGAAGAGCTTTGGGGGGAAGTAATGTAGATGCAAGCGCGGTCAATTCTAGGGAACTGCTCAGCCAGGGACAGCTTTCTCAAACAGACCTGAACCTTGCTAGCACCTTGGTGGAGACTCAAACAAACCTCTTTGCTTTAGCAGCAAGAGACCAAAGTTTGGCACAAAAAGAAGGACTATTACAAAAAGACCTGAAAAAATTCCCGACTTTGCTAGCTCAATATAATCGCTTGCAACCCCAGGTACAACGCAGTCGCGAACGCTTACAAGAGCTTCTCAAAGCAGAGCAAAAAGCAGAGCAAGAACTCGATAAGGGTGGATTTAACTGGGAAGTAGTAGAAGAACCCCAAGAAGGAGATTATTTAGGTCCCAACCTGCAACAGAATTTGTTGTTAGGTGGAGTAGTAGGTTTAATGTTGGGAGGAATTGCGGCTTTTGCTAGAGAAGCAGGAGACGATGCAGTTCGCACTACCGCAGAATTAGAAAAACAATTTGCGATTCCACTTTTAGGAACAACTCCTAAATTACCTGCCGCGAAAACCAAGGAATCGGTATTTAAGCTACCTTTTGGAAAGCCGGAAGTCCTTGCTCCTTGGACGATTCAGGTGTTACAATCACCACCGCGCTGGGAATCCCTCGACCTGATTTATAAAAATATAGAATTGCTCAATTCTGTTTCTGGTTTGAAGTCTTTGATGATAACTTCGGCTTTACCTGACGAAGGTAAGTCAGCTTTGGCTTTAGGTTTAGCGATGAGCGCTGCTCGCTTGCATAAAAAGGTTTTATTGATTGATGCGAACTTACGCGAACCCAGCGTTCACAAGCATCTAAATTTACCCAACGAACAAGGGCTTTCCACTTTGCTGACAAGCGATGTAGCTTTACCCAATCAGATAACTCTTCAATCTTCAGGCTCATCTTATATAGATATTTTGACAGCAGGACCAGTTCCAGACGAACCTGCAAAATTATTAAGTTCTCCTCGGATGGAAGAATTGATGAAGGCCTTTGAAGAAAGCTTCGATATGGTTATCTTAGCT
>CAKZYM010000398.1 GCA_937884685.1 uncultured Calothrix sp. | reverse complement strand
AATAAAAGCAAATTTATTTTTGATTTATCTATTCATAATAATTTTCAACAGAAAATTGCATTGCCTGAAAAATAGAGACAAATTATAAACAAAAAGATGCCGGACAAAAAGGAGAGAAACAGTTTCCCTTTAATTGCTTGTTTGTTAAGCTTAGGGCTTTTGAGTACAAGTTGCGGTCCCCTTCCCCCCGAATCTGCTGATGCTCAACCTCAACGTCAGGGAAGGGGAGTAAGAAAAGGTGATGCAATAGCTGTAGACGTAGCTATTGCTCGCCAGTCTTCATTAGAAAAATCACAATTATTCACCGGTACTACCACCCCATTTCGTACAGTATCATTACGTTCCCAAGTAGAAGGACGACTTTTAGGGTTGAACGTAGATGTTGGAGACAAAGTTAACCAAGGTCAAATAATTGGACAGATAGATGATGCTTTACTCAAAACTCCAATAAATCAAGCAGAAGCAGAATTAGCATCTCTGAAATCCGAAGTTGCACGCATCAACGCTCGGATAAGTAATGCTCGTACAGAAGTAGAAAGAACCCGGTTACAGTTCCAACAACAGCAAGCAGATTCCCAGAGACAGCAGAAACTCGCATCATATGGAGCAATCGCCAAACAAACAGCCGAACAAGCACTTACAGAAGCACAAACCGCCGCTAAAGTTCTTCGTGCTGCTCAAGAAAGCGTTCGAGTAGAGCAGCAATCCCTCGCTGCTGCTAAAGGTAGAGTTGTAGCTCAACAAGCAGTAGTTGCAGAAGCTGTAGAAAGACGTTCTTATGCAAGATTAATATCGCCGATTACTGGAGCAGTTTTGGTCAGAGTCACTGAACCGGGGAATCTTCTTCAACCAGGAAACGAAGTATTACAAATAGGGGACTTCAACCAGGTAAAAGTAGAGGTTCAAGTGTCCGAATTAGAATTAGCAAAAGTCAGAATTGGGCAATTGGTTCAAGTAAATTTAGATGCTTTCCCAAATCAAACATACTCTGGAAAAGTTAGCCGTATTTCTCCAGCAGCAGACCCAACTGCTCGATTAATACCAGTAGAAGTAGTTATTCCGAATAAAAATAGACAGATTGGCAGCGGTTTATTAGCAAGAGTTAACTTTGAATCACCACGACAAGCAAAAGTTGTTATCCCTCAAACAGCATTACAAAAAGGACAAATATTTGTTCTAAACTCAAACTCTTCAGAAGAAAAACCTACAGTATCAATTAGAGAGGTAACTATAGGAAAAGAAATTGATGGTAAAGTCGAAATTTTATCTGGATTAGAAGCGGGAGAAAAATTTGTCGCTCGTAGCGGAGGACCTTTAAAAGATGGTGCAAATGTTAGACTTTCAATTCTTTCTGATTAGTGGTTAGTTGATAGTTGTTAGTTGTTAGTTGTTAATTGATAACTGTTCACTGAAAATATGCAGCAGGACAATCAAAAAAAAGGATTTAGTATAAGCGGTGTTTCTATTCGTCAGCATATAGGTACGCTGATGTTGACGGTGGCTGTAATTGTATTGGGTGTCTTCTTTATCCTTCGATTACCAGTAGATTTACTTCCATCAATCACCTATCCCCGAATTGGCGCACGTTTGGAAGCACCGGGAATTTCTCCAGAGGTAGGAGTTGATGAAATTACCAGACCGTTGGAAGAAGCTTTTGCTGCCACAGAAGGTGTGATTCAGGTATATTCTCAAACTCGTGAAGGAAGAATCAGTGTAGATTTGTACTTTCAACCGGGGGGTGATATTGACCAAGCCCTTAACGATGCGACTGCTGCATATAACAGAGCCAGAGGCCGTTTACCAGATACTCTTGAAGCACCACGTATTTTCAAATTTGACCCTTCTGGGCTACCTATTTACGAATTTTCCTTAACTTCACCTTCCTTGAAAGGTGTTGACTTACGTGTATTTGCTGAAGAAGAACTTGCTCGCGAACTCAGTGTAGTACCGGGAGTTGCAGGAGTGGACGTTTCGGGAGGTCTTCAAGAAGAAGTTAGGGTAAATATTGACTTAAATCGCTTGCAAGCTTTGGGTGTAGGTTTAAATGATGTACTTGATGAACTTAGAGACCGCAACCAAGATATTTCGGGTGGGAGAATTTTTGGGGAAAATTCCGAACCATTAATCCGTACCGTAGGACGTTTCCAAGATGCTGAAGAACTCAAAAATCTCTCCTTTGAAGTTTCCTCCACCGATAACACCTCACCAACTCGTCGAGTATATTTGCGAGATTTTGCTCAAGTTATAGATGGTTCCGAAGAACAGCGAGTGTTCGTTTTACTTAATGGTGAAGAAGCGGTAAAACTCAGCGTTCAGAAACAACCGGATGCAAATACAGTTAACGTTGTCGATGATGTCAAAAAGCGTTTAGAACAGTTAAAACAATCCGGTATAGTTCCAGAGGGAACGGTTATTACCACAACCTCCGATGAATCAAAATTTATCAGAAATTCCATATCTAACGTTACAACTTCCGGTTTAATCGGTACCTTACTCGCAGCAATAGCCGTTTTATTATTTCTTGGTTCCATCCGTCAAACAATTATTATCGTCCTAGCAATTCCCCTAGCAACTTTGGCTGCAATTATTTTGATGGGAATATCAGGTTTATCTCTCAACGTGTTTAGTTTGGGTGGTTTAGCTTTAGGTGTAGGAATTGTCGTCGATAACTCCATCGTCATGTTGGAGAATATTGCTGAAGGTGCGGGAATGACTCCTGGTGAAAATACCAAAACTCGCTTGAGTCCGTATCAACTTATTAATCAAGCCGAACAAAGTAGTAAAGAAGTTGAATCAGCATTAATTGCTTCTACAAGTACAAACTTAGTTGCAGTACTACCATTTATATTAATCGGTGGCTTTATTTCGCTACTATTTAACGAATTAATTTTAACAATCAGCTTTTCTATTGCAGCTTCTATTTTAATAGCAGTCACCGTCGTACCGATGATGACATCTAGGTTATTAGCTTTGAGATGGTCGAGTCAGTTAAATGAATTTTGGCTGTTAAGTCAGTTTAATAAACGTTTTGCAGACGCTACCACAGCATACGGTAATTTTCTAGGGAAAGTGCTGCGTTTTAGATTACTAGCAATTGGGTTAGCTATTTTAATTTTTGGTGGAAGTAGTTTATGGATGATTCCTCAAATTCCCCAAGAAATATTACCTCGTATCAGTACCGGACAAGCTAGATTATTTGCTCAGTTTCCTCCCGGTACACCATTAGAAACAAACCAAAAAGTAATGGCTGCGGTAGATAATATTTTACTCAAACAGCCAGAAACAGAATACGCTTTTACTACATCTGGGGGTTTTCTATTTGGTACTAGTACCAGCGAAAATCCATTAAGAGGTTCGAGTAATATAACTTTGAAACCCGGTACAGATATAGAAGCTTATGTAGAAAAAGTTTCTGCTGAATTTGATA
Source organism: uncultured Calothrix sp. (assembly GCA_937884685.1). Classification (GTDB taxonomy): domain Bacteria; phylum Cyanobacteriota; class Cyanobacteriia; order Cyanobacteriales; family Nostocaceae; genus Rivularia. Next base: position 1,308 of record CAKZYM010000398.1, on the reverse strand, counting down.
AACTCAATTTAGCTGGAATTCGGCTGCGTATCCGTCCCGGTGCAGTTCGAGGTTTAATATTAAGTAACTCTCCCGTGCGCGGTGCAGATGTTGATATCATTTTGCAAGGGAATGATTCTGAATCTTTGGAAGCAGCTGGAAGACAAGTATTAGCAGCAGTAGAAGAGCAAGTACCCTTAGCCAGATTCCGTCCCGACGCTGACCCCCGTCAACCAGAAATTCAAATTCTTCCCGATTGGGAAAGAGTTGCGGCCGTAGGATTAAACGCTCAAGAAATTGGCGATACAATTCAATCTGCAATTGAAGGTAGTGTTCCCACTCAGCTACAGCGAGATAACCGTTTGGTAGATATACGAGTACAGTTAGATAAAGACTCCGTTAAATCTTCTTCCCAACTGGCAGGATTACCATTATTTGTTGAGAATAATCGTCAAGTACGATTAAGTGACGTTGCCGATATAGTTAATGGAAAAGCACCAGGAGAAATTCAGCGGATTAACCAGCGTCAAGTTTATATTATTGCCGGTAATTTATCTGAAGGAGCCAGTCTTAGCGAAGCAACAAAACAGGTAAATTCAGTACTTGCTAATTTAGATTTACCTCAAGGTGTTTCAGTATTACCCAGTTCAGCATCACAAGCTAACGAACAACTACAAAATTCTTTGAAATTGTTAGGAGGATTAGCCGCTTTTCTGGTATTCGTAGTCATGGCAGTGCAGTACAATTCCTTGGTAGACCCATTAGTAATTATGTTTACAATTCCCTTAGCATTAGCTGGGGGTATTTTAGGGCTTTATATTACTCAAACAGCAATCGGTGCAACAGTTATAGTTGGTGCAGTATTGTTAGTAGGAATTGTTGTTAATAACGCCATTATTATGGTAGAGTTAGCAAATCAAATTAGAGAACAAAAAGGAATTGACCGTCAAAGCGCAATTTTGCAAGCCGCACCTCAACGCTTGCGTCCGGTATTAATGACCACCATTACCACAGTTTTAGGAATGTTTCCCCTAGCATTGGGAATTGGAGAAGGTTCGGAATTTTTACAACCCTTGGGTGTAGTAGTATTTTCTGGATTGTCTTTAGCAACGCTTTTAACCTTATTTATTATTCCCTGCTTTTATATTTTTTTACACGATTTATTCGCTGGGAAATTGATGAGGGTAATAGGTAATAGGTAATTGGTAATAGGTAATAGGTAATTGGGATTCTACATCAGTACCAGTCAAGAAATTAATTGCTGAACTAATCTGTTAAAGATAGAAGTTTATGCTATTTGATTAAAATTAATTTAAAAACAGTTTTGAT
>CAKZYM010000397.1 GCA_937884685.1 uncultured Calothrix sp. | reverse complement strand
TACCACTATCATTTGCTCAACAACGACTGTGGTTTTTAGCTCAATTAGAACCAGATAGCCCATTCTACAATATTCCTGTGGCTGTTCGGTTAAAAGGGGAATTAAATGTAGAAGCATTACAACAAAGCTTCAACGAAATTGTATGCCGTCATGAAGCACTGCGAACCAATTTCCAAACAAGAGAAGGAGAAGCAATAGCTGTCATTTCGGAAGATTTGCTTTTAACGTTACCAATATTTGATATTAGTGAGTTATCAGCTTTTCAACAACAAGCCGAAATTAGACAACAGGCTTTTCAAGAAGCACAACGACCTTTTGACCTCAGCAGCGACCATTTATTGAGATTAAAACTATTACGTCTTGGAGAGCAAGAACATATAGTACTATTGACAATGCACCACATTATTTCTGATGCTTGGTCAACAGGAGTATTAATTGAGGAAATAGCAGCCCTATATCCAGCTTTTTGTGCCCAAAAGCCTTCTCCCCTTTCTGAACTGAGTATACAGTATGGAGATTTTGCTGTTTGGCAGCGCCAATGGTTACAAGGAAAGGTATTACAAATCCAGCTTGATTATTGGAAGCAGCAATTAGGTAATAAACATCCTCGGTTGGCATTACCTAACCCACCAAAGCCTTCAAGCCATGAAAGTAGTCGGGGTGCAAAGCAATCATTTACATTGTCTAAAGACATAACCGAAGCAATCAATTTGCTTAGTCGTAAAGAAGGGGTAACTTTATTTATGACACTTTTGGCAGTATTTCAAGTCTTGCTTCATTGCTTTACAGGCACCGAAGATATCCGAGTTGGTTCACCTATTGCCAACCGTAATCGAGTTGAGATTGAAAAATTAATTGGATTTTTTATTAATACCTTGGTGCTACGCATCGACTTATCTGGCAATCCTACTTTCCGGGAGTTGTTAACGCGATCGCGTCAAGTCACCTTAGAAGCATATGCTCACCAAGATGTGCCTTTTGAAAAACTAGTAGAAGAACTACAACCAGAAAGAAATTTAAATCATAATCCATTATACCAAGCATGGTTCGTTCTCCAGAATACTCCAATGCCACAGTTGGAATTACCCGGTTTAACTCTCAGTTCATTTGAGATTGAAAGGGATACCGTGCGGCATGATTTGCTTTTAGCAATTTGGGAAAGTTCAGAAGGGCTTGACGGCAAGTTTGAGTATAAAACTGACTTATTTCACAAGGCTAGTATTTCTAGGTTAATTGAACATTTTAGGACAATTATATACCATATTGTAACACAGCCAGATACAACATTAGATGAAATCGCGACAATGTTGACTCAAAGCGATGAACAACAACAAAGGATACAAAAACAAGAACTACAAGTCACAGAACGCCAAAAATTGAAGATGATTAAGCGAAAAACAATTCGGAAATAAACGGGAAAAATTGGCAATGAATAATACAGATTTTAATAAAAAGCTAAGAAAATTGGGGACTATCAGTCGTAAATCTATCACAGTGTCTCAAGATGAATTAATCAAAACATCTTATTTACAATCCGATAATTCTCTTCCCTTAGTTGTTCGACCAAATGTAGATAATTTAAATTTAGCAGTTTGGACTCAGCATAATCGGGCTTGGATTGAGAATAAGTTATGGAAACATGGGGGGATACTTTTTCGAGATTTTCAGCTAAAAAATGTAGCTGAATTTCAAAAATTCATGCAAGGTGTTTCTGATAACTTGCTGGATTATTCTTACGGTTCCACACCACGCAATCATGTTAAAGGCTATATTTATACTTCTACTGAATATCCTGCCACTCATTATATTCCACTCCATAATGAAATGTCTTACTCCCGCAATTGGCCGATGAAAATTGCTTTTTTTTGCATCAATAAAGCTTTGCAAGGAGGAGAGACACCGATTGCTGACAGTCGCAAAATTTTTGCTTGTATAAACGCAAGAATTAAAGAAAAATTTCTGCAAAAAAAAGTTATGTATGTGCGAAACTATGGATTAGGATTAGATTTAACCTGGCAAAATGTATTTAATACTAGTAGCAAATCAGAAGTAGAAGCATATTGTCATCAGGCAGAAATCGAATTTGAGTGGCGAGATAGTGATACTTCTCCTGGTTTAAAAACTCGTCAAATTTGTCAAGTTATTGCCAAACATCCTAAAACATCAGAAATAGTTTGGTTTAATCAGGCTCACCTATTTCATATTTCAAATTTAGAACCGACTGTTCGCGAACAGCTTTTGACTAGCTTTAAAGAAGAAGATTTACCACGCAACGTTTATTACGGTGATGGTTCTGCTATTGAGAGTTCCATGTTAGAAGAAATTCGGGAAATTTATCAGCAAGAATCAATTACATTCCCTTGGCAAGAAGGAGATGTATTATTACTAGATAATATGCTTTATGCCCATGGAAGAATGCCATTTCAGGGTGAGCGCAAGGTTGTAGTAGGAATGGCTAAATAAATAATTAACAAGAATTTAGTTTTAGTGCAAATAATTAAATGGTATTTAATATGCAAACAGAACAACTAGAAGGATTTAGATTATCTCCCCAGCAAAAGCATTTATGGCTTTCACAACAAAGTGAGAATATATTACCTTGTTGCGTTCAATGTGCAGTTACAGTCGAAGGAAATTTGAATTTTGAGATTCTAAAAACTGCATTACAAAATATTGTCAATCAGTACGAAATTCTTCGGACTAGTTTTAACTGCTTTCCTGGGATGACAGTCCCATTACAAGTGATAGCTGACACTTATGAAATTTATATTAACGAATTTAATTTTATTGATTTGTCTCCCAGAGAGCAAGAGAATAAAATTGAATCGCTATTTATTGAATTAACAAAAAGACCTTTTAAGTTAGAAGATGACATACCTTTTTACGTATATGTCATTACTTTATCTCCGACAAAAAATATATTAATATTAAGTTTATCTGCATTAATTGCGGATAGCTTTACTCTCAAAGGTTTGGTCGAAAAAATTAGTAGTTCATATGCAGCTTGCTTACAAAATCAATATATTCTTGATGAACCAATGCAATACGCAGATATTGCAGAATGGCAAAATGAACTTTTAAAGTCAAAAGAGTCAGAGTTGGGAAAAGAATATTGGCGTAAGCAAGATGTTAGTTCGCTTGACCATTTTAAACTATGGTTTGAAAAGAAAAAAAGTATAAACTCACAATTTCAGCCTCAACATTTTTCTTTAAATATAAATAACGCTCTAATCAAACAAATCGAATTATTAGCTAATACATATAAGGTTAATAAATCAGATTTTTTGCTAGTTTGTTGGCTGATACTTTTTTGGAAAATTACTAGACAGTCGGATATAGCTATTGGTATTACTACCGATGGTAGAAAATATGAAGAATTGGAGCAAGCGTTAGGCCCCTTATCTAAAGTCTTACCGCTTTCTCATCATTTAGAAGCAGAACTTAAATTTAGTGAAATATTAAAAGAAGTAAATAAGCTGGTAAATAATGCCTACGAATTGCAAGAATATTTTACTTGGCAAGAAACTATAAACTCAGAGTCTTTTTGTCCAGTTGGTTTTGAATTTGAAGAATATTCAGAAAAATATTCTCCTGGCAACCTGTTGTTTTCTTTAGACAAGCAGTATTCTTGTACCGATAAATTTAAAATTAAATTAACTTGTCTTCAAAAAAATGAGACTCTAATTGCTCAGTTCTATTTCGACCCACAATTATATAATCTGCAAGATATCCAAGTATTATCAGAACAGTTTCAAAATTTATTAGCAAGCGCAATTGAAAATCCAGAAAGCTCTATTGGTCGGCTAAATATTCTTGATGATCGCCAAAGACGACAACTGTTAATTGAATTCAATAACACACAAAAACAATACCCACAAAATAAGTGTATTCACGAAATATTTGAGGAACAGGTAGAACAGACACCCGATAAACTAGCTGTTGTTTTTGAAGAACAACAACTGACTTACTACGAGTTGAATGCACGCGCCAATCAATTAGCTAATTATCTACAAAGCCAAGGAGTTAAACCAGGTGTTCTGGTAGGGATTTATTTAGAGCGGTCGCTTGAAATAGTTATCGCTCTACTAGGTATTCTTAAGGCTGGTGGAGCTTATCTTCCTCTCGATCCGTCTCTACCTTCAGAGGGGTTAGCCTACCGAATACAAGATGCTCAAACACCAGTAATTTTGACCCAAGGGTCATTAGTTGAGAAAATTCCCGCTCTAAAAACACAAATAGTATCTTTAGATACAGACTGTCAAGTAATTGCTCAGCAAAGAACCGACAAACCGAACAACTATGTGACGAGTAAAGATTTAGTCTATATAATTTTCACTTCTGGTTCTACAGGTAAACCCAAAGGAGTTGCTATCGAGCATCAACAACTTTTCAACTACATAAATGCTATAGAAGACAGATTGAACCTTTCGGTATGTACTAGATTTGCTATTGTATCTACATTTGCTGCCGATTTGGGTAATACTGTTATCTTTCCTGCTTTATCTACTGGTGGATGCCTCCATATAATTTCACCAGAATATGCTTCTAACCCCGAAACTTTAGCAGACTATTTTCATCGCCATTCCATAGACTGCCTAAAAATTGTCCCTTCTCACCTGAACGCTTTGTTAACATCTTCCGACCCTGAAAGAGTTTTACCGAAAAAGCGACTAATTTTGGGTGGAGAAGCTTGTTCTTGGCAATTGATTGAACGAATAAAACAGTTGGCTCCTGAATGCTCTATTTTTAACCACTACGGACCAACAGAAGCCACTATAGGCGTACTCACACATCAGATAGAACTCGAACCTACTATTAATTGTTCTGGGACTGTTCCTCTAGGTCGCCCAATAGCTAACACCCAAATTTATATCCTCGATTCTTGTTTACAGCCAGTGCCTATTGGCGAAC
>CAKZYM010000396.1 GCA_937884685.1 uncultured Calothrix sp. | reverse complement strand
AGGGATTAATAGTAGAAAGTGGAAATCACGAGGAATTAATTGTCAACAGAGGACGATATGCAGATTTGTGGAGCGTACAGCAACAATCGCGTAAATGGCGAATTGCAGCGTAAAAAGAAATTATACTCTCTGTATAGATTAATCAGCCTTAATTCTGACGACTTATTGAGACGAAGTGATGCTACGTCTCCTTAGTTTTTCCGGAACAAACAAACTTATTTTATTTTTAAGGGACATCCAAAAATTAAATTACTCAATTTCTCCATTTAATACGACTATCAGATTTTTTCTCCCCCTGCTCCCCCTGCTCACCAAAGCGATTGATTATTTTTTTAATTGGAAGTCCCTAACCTCACTTCTTCAGCATTTACGTTTAGAACCATTAGGCATTGTAGCATCGCAAAAGTTGGTAAAATCTAATTTAATACCGCTTAAGATAGTTTGAGATAAATCAGCATTGGTAAAGTCTGTGAAGCTTAAATTAGCATTGCTGAGATTAGCTTTAGTTAAATTGGCTCCAGTTAAATCTGTCTTTGTTAAATCAGCATTGCTCAAGTTTGCACCTTGAAGGTTAGCACCGCTCAAGTTAGCTTTGCTTAAATTGGTATTGCTCAAATCGATTCCGCTGAAGTCTACATTGCTGAGATTAAGTCCGCTAAGATTTGTACCTTTTAAATTCATGACTCGCAGCGAAGCACCTTCGAGCTTTGTTTTTCTCAGCAAACCGTTAGTTAAAATGCTGTCGCTGATATCTGCACCGGTCAAATCGGCTTTTTCTAAATTAACTCCCTCAAAATTGACGCTTTTTAATTGTGCTGCGAATAAATTAGCGTCGTATAGTTGAGCATTACTAAGATTTGCGTTTATGAGGATGGCTCGTGCTAGGTCGGCTTTTCTCAAGTTAACATTTTCTAATTGTGCGGTTTCTAAATAACTGTTGCTCAGGTTAGCTTTAATCAAATTTGCTTGATTTAAATTCGCTTCTCTCAAGTTTACTGCTTGTAAACTGCTTGATTGTAAATTCGCTTCGCTCAAATTAGTCGAACGTAAATCGCTGATAAATAAATCTGTATCTTCAAGAGTAGCCTTCTGGAAATTAGATCCTTTTAAAAGCGCTCCTTGAAAAGAAGCTCCTTGAAGATTGGCTCCTTGAAAATCAAAGTTTCGTAAATCAATTCCATCGAAGTTAGCTCCAGCTAAATCGGCTTTTTGCAAATTTTTATTTGACTTACCGTTAATTATTTCTAAGACCAGCCGCCATTTTTGCCCAATTAGGGTGCGATAGTTTACAACTGTATTGTTCAACTTTGCTCTGTCTAATTTTACATCTTCTAGGTTGGCATCTTCTAAACGAGCATTTCTCAAGTCGGCTTCTGTCAAATCCGCATCTTTGAGAAATGCACCACGTAAATCTGCTCCATTCAGATTTGCACCCTTAAGGTTGGCATCCTGAAGATTAGTTTTTCGTAGATGCAGCCCCCGTAAGTCGGCATTCTTGAGATTGCAGCCTTTACACTGACGTGTTTCTAGCAATTTTTTTATATTTTTGGGTTTTGCTGCTTCTACTGACAAAATAGTTAATGAATAAAAAAATATAGCGATGAATGAAACTAGAGGCTTATGGTATATTGCGAACTTATTCATAAAATTAAAGTTTAATAAATAACATCAACCGACCATTTTATACTTAAAATTATTCATCTATGGGACTATTTTTGAAATCTATTGGTATATCAACTTCTCTAATTCTGTCCATAATCCCAAATTCAGTTTTAGCCACACAAAAATTCATTGCTGACAATCCTAGACCTTATCTAATAGCTGAAGGGGGATTAGAAGACAACCTTAAAGACTTTGAATACTGGTTGAATCTTTGCGATTTACAATCTGAATCCGGAAAATATGAAGAAGCTTTAACCGCTTGCGAACAAGCAATTACGGTTAAACCCAAAATTCCCATAGCTTGGGCAAATCATAGCGGTATTTTATTAAAATTGGAAAAATATCCGGATGCTATTGCTAGTGCTTTTAAGTCTTTAAAGTTAAATAAAAATAATTCTTTGGCTCTGACATATAAGTGTATGGCATTTGAGGCTTTGGATAAAAATGAAACTGCTTTGGATAATTGCAACAAAGCTCTGAAAGTTAATGGTAATTGGGGTACCCAGTCGCCGAAATTAGCTTGGAGACACCGGGGAGTTATTTTAGCTAAAACTGGTAAATATGAATTGGCTCAAGTTGCTTTTGCTCGGACTTTGTTAATTGAACCAAAAAATTCCTTAGCTTTGGCTTATCGCTGTCAGATAGAAAATAAGCTGGGACAATTTAAACAAGCTATCTCTAGCTGTAATCAAGCTTTGAAAGGAAATGGAGATTGGGGGAGCGACTCGAAAACCCTTGCTTTGAAAAATCGAGCGGAAGCGAATACCCGGTTGAATAATTTTAAGCGAGCAATTGCCGATTACGATAGATTGTTAGCGGTTAATCCCAAGGATGCAGTCGCTTGGGGAGCGCAAGGAATGCTATTAGAAAAACTCGCACAGTATAGCGACGCTTTAGCCTCTTACGAACAAGCAATAGCCTTTAAACCAGATTACTCCCTGGCTTTGGTTGGACGTGCTGCTGTGTTAAATAAAGATAAGCAGTACGAAGAAGCACTTAAAGCCAGCGAAGCAGCACTCAAAGGAGATGGAGATTGGCAAGTTATGGGAGTAGCCCAAGCTTGGAACGAAAAAGGTGCAGCATTGATTGGTTTGAAGAAATATAAAGCAGCACTAGCAGCAACAAATCGAGCCGTCGGTATAAAATCTTATTATCCCGAAGCTTGGAACAATCGCGGAGTCGCACTTTGGCATTTAGAGGAATATTCCCAAGCATCAGCATCAACTAAAAAGGCGATCGCACTTAATCCGAGATATCCCCAAGCCCTGTTAAACCAAGCTCGTATCTTCAGTAAAAGAGCGCTATATCGCAAAGCGCTGGGATTTTACGATAAAGCCATATCAATAGAACCGTTAAATTACGAAGGTTGGATTAATCACGGGGTAACATTGTGGCATTTGAAACGATATAGAGAAGCATTAAACTCAATTAATAAAGCCATCAGCATTGATTACAAAGCCTTTGAAGCTTGGTATAATCGCGGACTGATTTTAACATCAATGTATCAACATAAAAAAGCTCTTAAAGCATACAAACAAGCCAGTAAAATCAATCCAGAAAGTGCCGCAGCCCTCACGGGACAAGGAATCTCCCTCACAAAATTAAAACAATACCCCAAAGCCATCGCAGCCTTCAAAGCCGCACTCGAACTTAATCCCGAACAGCGCGTAGCAAAAGTAACCTTGAAAAAAGTCGTCAAATTACAACAAGAAGAAGCGGAGAAGAAAGCAGAACAGGAAAAGAAGAAGAAAGCAGAAGAAGCCAAAAAGAAAGCAGAACAGGAAAAGAATAAACAGGAGAGGGGGAAGAGGGGGTAGAAAGGGAAATTAATTCTTTACTCCTTTACTCCCAACTTGCTACTCGCTACTCACTACTCGCTACTCCTTACTTCCCAATCCCCAATAATCAGCAATTATGTTAAAAAAATTTCCGAAAGCAGTATCTAAAGTTCCTAAAGCTGTAGTCAAAGCTTATTTAAAGCGTTATCCTCAAAAACTTAGGCTTTCACGATTCAACAAGCTAAAAAAATACTCTTGGATGAAGTCGATGTGGGTGGAAATTCGGGATGAGTTATTTCCTGAAGAAATCCCAACTACTGAAGAAGAATCATCATCAATAGTAGTTGCTAAACCTGTATTATTACCTCCCGCAGCAGGAGTACAATTATTTAATTCTCCTTACGGTCGCTATAGCTGTACTCAAGGAAACCCCTTAAATTGTGATGGCTCGGTAATTACAGAAGAAGATTTTGAAAGTGCTTGTTCGGTTTGCGGTTTTCCTAAACTTTTACCAGTCAAGTCTTTAATTAAGGGACAATTGGGAACCTATCGTATCGAACAACATATTGGTAGAAGAGGAATCGGTTTTCAATATGCTGCTACTCAATTAGGGGTGAATCAACCCGTCGTTATCAAAGAATATCTTCTACCAGAGCGATATTTTAATCCTGAAGAAATAAGACAAAAAAAACAAGGTTTTAAAAGTTTAGCGGGGTTTTCTTTAGCAGATGGTAGGATTCAAGATTTAAGATGCTTGCAACCGTTAGAAGCAATAGTTGATGAAATACAACCACGCTGCTATTTAATCATGGACGAGCGTGGTGGTTCCCCTACATTAAATCGCTATTTAAGTTTAGGATTATTTTCTCCTTTACAGGTAAGAGCAATCTTACAGATGGTTTTGCAATCTCTGGAATTCCTCCACGGACAGAAATTTCGCTTACCTTCGGGTAAAATTATTGATGGATTAGCTCACGGTAATCTCAGTTTAGATAGTTTATTATTGATAGGAAATTGGGAACCCGGAGCGGATATCGAATCCACCGATTTTTTTGTTTACCTTTGCGATTTAGCAATTTGGGAGCAGCTATTTCAACCGCTGAGTGTTGAATCTAGAATCCATAATCAATCTCAAGATTTGGTTACTCTGGGATATATTGCTTTTTATCTCTTAGCAGGAAACGTAACTACAGATTCCGGACAAGCTTTAGACCCTAAAATCGAAAATCACTGGAATTGTGGGGATTTAGATTTAAAGCATTTTATTCTACGGTTGATGGAATTAGAAGTACCCTTTGAAAATGCTGAAATTGCCAGACAGGAATTATTGCGATTACCTAAAGTAGAATTTATCTCCAGTAAATTTTTACCAGAAGAAGTAAAACTATTACCACCCGCAAAAAAGAAATATTCTCGTTTGTTAATACTACTTATGAGCGTGCTTGGTTTGGGAGTAATCGGTGGAATTGCATGGCTGCTATTCGCTAAACCACAATCGAGCGTAGCTGAAAATAACACACCAGTACCTTGCTGCTTAAATAAAATAAAAGCTATACCCAACGGTGAATTTACTTATACAGCATCAGCAAAAGGTATTTGGGAATACGTATCCCTTGAAGAAGATTTAATTCGTAAAGATGAAACCCTCGAAGAACGTATTCAAACAGCACAGCCAAAATTAAACCTAAATTATCAACCTTCCGAATCCAGAGCAGAAGCAATATCTAAAGTAGACTCCGGAGAAGCCGACTTTGCAATTGTTCCACTTATAGAACCATTACCAAATTCCTTAAAGTCTGAAATCATTGCTTACGATGGACTCGTCCCTATAGTAGCTTTTAGTTATTCCCAGCGACAGAAAGGACTTCCCAATAAACTAAAAGGCAAAATTACCTTAAACCAATTAGAGCAACTTTATAGCGGGAATATTAATTATTGGGACGAAATCAAAGGACCGACAATACCAGTCGAATTATACGCACCCCAAGACAAAGAAGCACGGGAAATTTTCACCTCAAGAATCTTGACTAATCAACAAACCCGAAATAGCGGTAACGTGATGAATGCTCAAGTACGTCTACTTTCCGAAATTCCTATGATGAGAGCAGTAATAAAAGACTTTGAAGACCGTCAAAAAGGAGGAATCGGATTTAGTTCAATTTCAAAAATCGTCGGTCAGTGTTCCGTATATCCCCTAGCTCTGCAAAACAAACGCAAATCCCCCCTACAACCCTTAATTATGGATAATGGAAAACCAATAAATCCCTCCATAGATTTGTGCGATCGCAAAGGTAGTTATCATCCCAACGTAGAATTATTCAAAACCGGAAAATACCCCCTAGCATATCCAATAGCAGTAGTTTATCCCAGAGACAACGACCGTTCCCCCATCGGTGAAAAATTCGCCCAAATACTCAGAACCCGCGAAGGACAAAGATTGTTAGGTAAAACAGGATTAGTGACGGGGGAGTAGGGAGCAAGTAGTAAGTAGGAAGTAGGAAGTAGCAAGTTATGAGTTGGGAGTAATAAGTAGGAAGTGAAAACTATGGTTTGTGGTGAGATAGAGATGCTTTGATGAAAAAAGTTATTATATCCAAAGTTATCTGGTATCAAAACAAGACAATAATATTTTTTGCTTATTCATAACTCGCTACTCGTAACTCATTACTCATTACTCATTACTTCCAACTCCCAACTCGCTACTCATTACTTGCTACTCACTACTCACTACTTACTACTCGCT
>CAKZYM010000395.1 GCA_937884685.1 uncultured Calothrix sp. | reverse complement strand
GGTGCTAACTACAGGAATTCCACAAAGTAAGTATTCGGTAGAAGCTAAGTTTGCTCCTTCTATTGCTGAAAGAATTAAGCCAGCATGAGCTTGATTATATTTTTTTGCTAGTTCGGGACGTGAGATAAAATCTTTGTTGTAATCAGCATGTTTTAATTCCGGACAGTAAGCATGTAAGTCTCCTCCATAAGATACAACCATTAGTTTTTCAACGTTTTTTGCTAAAGGGAGACGCTTTGATGAATTAAGTTGAGCAGTGTAAATTGCATCGTAAACTTTTGGCTGTTCAATTATGTTGTATAAATGCTCGTTGATGTAAAAGTTCTGGTTAAAATGCGCTCCACGAATTTGAAAAAGTTTACGCATTTGCTCTTCATCTTTTGCATTCACCATAAAATGATGAGTTCTACCTTCTAGACTGTGTATAATTGATTTTGTTTTGCGTAAAAGCATCTGTTTGGGAGAAGCACACCAGTAAGGAGAATGTTCTATTACATGTTTGGGACGGAACCAGTTTGGTAGAGGTTTAAACTTTATTTTTTTGTCTTGATAAATTACTCCACCAAAAAAAGGATAGCTTCCTAGATAAGAAACAATTAAAGGTTGGGTGCTAAGAATATAATAACCGTGGAATCGCATTATAATTTGGGAGTAAAAAGTAGGAAGTAAGAAGTAAGAAGTAAGAAGTAAGAATTCAGAGATTGGCTACTTTTTCTATCCAATTACTAAAGTTCAAATTTAAGTTAAAGACTTTTAATTTTTGTTCTACTTTTCTAACTTTAAGCATGTGTCTGTGTAATACAGAAGTTCGCGGCATTTTATAAGCAATTACTTTCTCACATAACCACTTATATTTATCGGAACTTATATTGAGTTTGTTCAAGTTTTTGATTTGTTTATTCCAGTCGTGATAGTAGAATAAATTAAAGTAATGTACTGAAATAAAATTATCCCAGTGATTTAATCGCCATTGTTTTGATAAGCGATTATGTAATGGTAATGGATAGCTATAACTATCGGAAAAATGAGATACCTTTTCTTCTAAAGCACATAAAGTAATAGATAAAACTGACTGCTCGACAAAGTAAATACCTTGGGGAGGAGCAACATCTAAATGCATTACTTTTTCAAAATTTTCTTTCCAAGATGTAAATATACCCGCACTTCTTCTAACCGCTACTAAACCGGAATTCCAGTAAGCTCTAATCTTTTTATTCTTAATAGGAGTATTAACAAAATATTCCTGCTTTACTCCTAATACTTGATAAAGTTTTTGCCAATACCATTCATGAGAGTCGTTTTTACCTGTGGAACCGATTCCTTGTCCGTATTCTGGACGCATTCGCACATTACAACCATCGGGTAAAAGAAATTCCGTTGGTTCCGCAAAAAAGCACTTGTCGCTATCAAGAAAAACTAAAATTTCTGCATCTATATTCTTTTCTGCATAAGCACAAGTCAAGGGTTTATTTGCTAGGTAATATTCGTGAAATTCTTCATTTATAGGTAGCTGCTGGTGAATAACTCCTAATTCTTTGAATGCTCTTTGAGTTTCTTCAGCAATCGGTGTACCAGTTCGAGGATGAAAACTGTATATGGGTGTATCTTTTAAATTACCGCAGAATTTACGAATACTTTCTGCAAGCATTAATGATTGGGGTTCTAAACGACCCGGTTCGGTACAAATTATAAAAGCTAGAGGTATTGTCATTTGATTTGATTCCTTAGAAGTAATTGAATTGGTAATTGGCAATAATAAATGTTATTAAATACTCAATTATGGTTGTTTATAAATTGGGTTTGAATAATTATTTTATAAGCATTTTCTTATCTAAAACTGACTCGAATAATGTAGAATAACGTTTTGCTTGTAATTCCACGGTAAATTCTCTTTCTGCTTTTTCTCGTGCATAAAAAGATAGTTTTTCGTATATTTCTGGATTTTCTAAAACCCAAGTAATTCCCCGAGCAAAATCATCAATATTATAAGGTTCGGCTAAATAACCACACTGTTGATGAGAAATAATATCTTTTAAACCAGTCGCATTAAATGCTACTACCGGAGTTCCACAAGCAAGAGATTCGGAAGCAGTTTGTCCAAAAGATTCTTGCAAAGAAGGTACTAGCATTACATCCGCAGCAGAATAAACAGTAGCTAAAGATGAATCATCATATAAATGTCCTAAATAATGAGTTTTAAATCCTAATTCGGGTGGATTTTCTGGTTGAGAAGCACCGAAAATAATCACTTCTATATTCTCTTTACAGTCAGATTGGCTCAATTTATGTAATGCTGGTTGTAATAAGTGAAAACCTTTATTTCTATCGCTAGTTGCTTCTATAGCTCCGAATAAGATTAATTTTTTATCTTGAGGTAATTTAAGAATTTCACGAGCTATTGTTTGTGGAATCGGTCGATATTTTTCAGTATTTAATCCATGAGGAATTACTTCTACTCGCGAATTTTTGAATAATGAACTACTCAAAGCACATTCTGCTATCCAATTACTCGGAGCAATTAAAGTTAAATTATTTGAGTTAATTAAACTTTGCCAAGCTTTTGATTTACGCTTATGTATCCAGCGAGATAAATCCCAATTACTATTGCTATTAAGCTGAGGACAAGCACCGCAATATTCGGTGTAGCGCTTACAATCTCTAGCAACGTGACAACCTCCTGTAAATACCCACATATCGTGAAGAGTCCATATCAAAGGTTGTTTAAGTTTTGCAATCGATTCTATTTGTATGAAAGCTCCGCTAACCCAATGTAAATTTATAATATCTGGTTCAATTTTTTGGACTTGGGGAATAACTCTATCAGGTAACCATTGACTAAAAAATGTACCTTCGGTTCTTTGAGAATAGAATTTTAAGGGTAGTGTTTCAAAAGTTAGTTTCGTTTTAGCAATACCTTGAAATAATCTAATTTTTGGTGCAATTACTGTTTTATCGCTGCTGGATTTTTCTTGCACCAACATTTGTGAATTTAATCCAATATTTTGCAATCCTTTATGTAATCTGTATGCAGCCCGAGCGGCTCCACCACTTATATCCTGGGTACTTAAATGTAAAATTTTCATTGATTCTAGGGAACAGGAAATAGGGAATAGGGAATAGAAAAAGTAGAATTTAATAAACTAATAAATAGTATTTTTTATTGATTAAGTTGCTGATACGATAAATGACTGTATTAAACTTGAGCTAAATTGAGCGATGCTTGTTTTCTCATTCTGTGGTATTCCATAGTTAATGTCATAGATGTAGTTAAATACATGAACCAATTCCAACTAGGAGTTAATAACCTTGCTTCAGATATATTGACGATAATTAGTATGGCAATCATTTGCATTGGTAAATAATCTTCTGGCTTTTTGGCTATTGAAACAACTCTATACAGGGACATAGAAAAAAAGCGAATGAAACCAGTTATAAAAATTAAGAAACCACCAAGCCCTAAATCGAGCATTATTTCTAGAAAACCATTATGGGAATTACTCGCCCATTCGTAAGTTAATCTAAGATTAGAAGCCAATGGGCTATTCCAAAATCCAGCATATCCGTAGCCGTATAAAGGTCTATCTAAAACTTTCGTTAATACCGGTT